>NZ_ANBC01000664.1 GCF_000341125.1 Nocardiopsis lucentensis DSM 44048
CTGCGCTGGGTCTCCGACATCCATCTGGCCGCCACGCAGGTGTCCATGGCCCGGACCAGCTCCCTGCCGGACAACGCGGCCGACTTCGCCGACCGGCTGGTCCCCGCCGTCGCCGAACCCGACCGGGCCCCCGATCCGGCCGACCTCGACGACCTGCGACGCGGTATGCGCCCGCGCTCCCTGGAGGCTCGGCTGTACGGTCTGCTGGCCAGGGCCGCGCAGGCGGCGCACCGCTCCGGCCACGACGAGGAGGACGAGCACGCCCGCGAGCTGGACGACCAGCGCTACCCGGCACTGTGGGGGGCGCTGAGGTCCAGCCTGAGCCCGGAATCCCTGATCCGGCCGACCGCGCTGCGCATGTGGATCACCGTGACTCTGGGCGGGGCGTTCGGGCTGTGGCTCGGGCTGGACCACTACTACTGGGTGGCGATCACCGCGACCGCCGTCCTCCAGGGCGGCAACGTCGTCCTGACGGTCAACCGGTCGCTCCAGCGGTCGCTGGGCACCTTGATCGGCGTGGTGATCGCCGCGGTCCTGCTCTCCCTCGACCTGCCGCTGCCCGCGGTCGTGGTCCTGGCCGGGACCTTCATGGGCCTGACCCAGCTGGTCGTGGGCCGCAACTTCTTCTACGCGTCGGTTCTGCTCACCCCGATGGCACTGCTGCTGTCCCACACGGCCTCGCCCCACCCGATCACGGCGCTGGCCGAGTCGCGCATCATCGACACCGTGGTCGGTTCGCTGTTCGGTCTGGCGGGGGCGCTCCTGCTGTGGCGCAGCGCGTCGGCCGCCCGGTTGCCGCAGGCGATCATCGGGGTCCTGGACAACGCCCGCCAGTGCGTGGTCGCGGTCCTGGACCAGGACGTGCGAATCGGACCGGAGCGCCGGTACCAGCTGCGGCGCGACATGCGGGCGGCCCTGGTCAACCTGCGCGGGGTCTACGAGAGCGCGATCGGCGACGTGCCCCGGGCAGCCGCCACCCGCCCGCTGTGGCCGGTCGTGGTGGCCACGCAGCGCACCGGGTACCTGGCGCTGTCCGCCCTGGCGTTGGAGCACCCCGCCCCGGTGGGCGTCATCACGCTCCAGCGGGTGGACCTGGCCTTCAGGGAGCTGGTGGCGTCGATGGAGGAGCGGCGCACACCGCGTCTGGGCGCACTGCCGAGGCTGCCCGCCTATCCGCGGATCAACATGGAGCTGCGGGCGCTGTCCAACTCGATGACCAACGCGGTCGCCCAGGACGAGCGCGCGGCCCAGCAGGAGGCCGAACGCCGTGCCCTGCGGGAGAAGCGGCGCGCGCAAAAGGACGTGGACGCCGACCTTTGAGGACCGGCGGGTCGCACGTCGCGGCCCGCGGACGCTGGCAGGCCGGCGTCCCGGGAACCGTCAGTCCAGGAGGGCGAAGGCGCGTACGGGGAAGGCGGCCATGCCGCGCACCTTGGCGGGCACGGCGTAGAAGGTGAACCCCTCCTCCGGCAGCTGGTCGAGGAGGCACAGGTGTGAGACGACCGGGATACCGGCCGCCAGCAGGAGGGCGAGCGCGGGACGGGCGCCCTCCGCGGCGGGGGAGGTGTCGTCCACGCCGATCCCGTCGACTCCGACCAGCCTGGCGCCGCCGTCGACGAGGGCCTTGGCCGCGTCCTCGGTCAGGTGGGGGTGGTCGTGGCCGCCGTAGGCCTCGGTGCGCCAGTGGCGGGGCCCCCCCGGGCGCACGAGCACGGCGCGACCGCGCACGTCGACACCGGAGAGGACCTCCGGGCCGATGGCGCGCGCGCCCGTGGCGGTGACCACCACACCGGGCAGGTCGGCGACCCGGTCCAGGTCGAGGTCGGCCAGGTCGGCTCCGTCCCGGTAGCGGTGGGAGGGCATCTCCACGTACGTCCCGGTGGCCCCGACCATGGTGACCCGTCCGCTGCTGGTCTCGTGGCCGGGCCCGGAGCCGCCGGAGGCGGTCCCCTCCTCCACGGCGGGTTCGGGCAGCCCCGGACAGGTGGTCATCCCGTCGGTGATCTGGTGGCTGACGTCGACCAGTTTCGGCATGGCTGTCTCCCTCGCTTCGCACGCGCGTCCGGAACGACCCCCGCACCCTCGCCAGAGGTCTAGACCAACAGCCTAGCGCGTGTGGCCCACGTCACGGCAGTGGGAGAAAGCGGAAAGACCGGCTGGACCGGGGCACACCGTGCACGCGCGAACCCCGATACGCTCGGAGGCAACACGGCGGTGGACCGTGACACCAGGACGTGATCCGCGGATACCGCTGATGTGTCCGCGGAGCGTGCCCTGGGGCACCCCTCCCCGCACCACCCGGCAACCATGAAGAAGGGGCGACCCCATCGTGTCACTGTACGGAGCCGCCAAGGCCGTCATCGCGCCCGCGACACGCCTGGTGTGGCCGCAGCGCGTGGAGGGCGTCCACCACGTCCCCGCGCGGGGACCGGTGATCCTGGCCGCCAACCACCTCGCGCTCATCGACCCGCTCTTCATCGGCGTGGCCTGCCCCCGCCCCGTGCGCTTCATCGCCAAGCAGGAGCTCTTCGACGAGGGGACGCTGCCCAAACGGGCCTTCACGCGCGCGCTGCGCGCCATCGGCCAGCTGTCGGTGGACCGCCGCCCCGGACAGAGCGCGCGGGAGGCCATGGACAACAGCCTCGAGGTGCTACGCGGCGGCGAGGTCTTCGGGATCTTCCCCGAGGGCACGCGCTCGCCCGACGGCCGACTGTACCGGGGACAGACCGGCCTGGCCTGGCTCGCGCTGACCACGGGCGCCCCGGTGGTGCCGGTGGCGCTGGCGGGGACGGAGCGGATTCTGCCCGGCGGCCGGCGGATCCCGTCGTTCAACCGCGTCGGGGTGCGCTTCGGGGAACCGGTGGACCTGTCGCCGTGGGAGGACCAGGCCCACAGGGCCAAGGCGCGCCGGTCGGCCACGGACGCCATCATGGCCGCGATCGCCAAGCTGTCCGGCCAGGATCAGGTACCCCGGTTCGCCGCGTCGGTCAAGGCCGAGCTGTCCCAGGGGAGCTGACCCCCGCCTCGGTCCGGCCCGCCACCCGCTCCGGATCGTGACTTTCCCCACACCCGGCAACGGGCTGATCCGCCCTTGACCGGGCGTTGACCCCCGGTGAGACACCTCGTCGGGACATGCCGAAGGGGCCACAACCCCCTTCCCGTCTGGAATGTCGCGCGAGTGGCCGTGCCTGGGGCCCACCACCCCCGCGGGGCCGCGAGAGCAATTGCCTACCTTTATAGTAGGTTTTCCCGGTGCCACCACCGGTTAGATTAGGTAAGCCTAACCAATGGCGTCCGACCTTGGCGCGAAGACTTGGAGCTGTGCGATGACGCGACCACTGCGAGTGGGAATCGTGGGTGCGGGGCCCGCGGGCATTTACGCCGCGGACCTGCTCACCAAGGACGAGACCCTGTCCGCGTGCGGCACGTCCGTCAGCATCGACATCCTCGACAAACTGCCCTCCCCCTACGGTCTGGTCCGCTACGGCGTCGCCCCGGACCACCCCCGGATCAAGCAGATCCAGGGAGCGCTGCACAAGATCCTGGACAAGCCCGAGATCACCTTCTACGGCAACGTCGAGTACGGCATCGACCTCAAACTCGAGGATCTGCGCCAGTACTACGACGCGGTCATCTTCGCCACCGGCAGCGACCGGGACCGGCCGCTGGACGTCCCCGGCGTCGACCTGCCCGGGAGCCACGGAGCCGCGGACTTCGTCTTCTGGTACGACTCCCACCCCGACGTCTCCCCCTCCTGGCACGTCGAGGGCACCAGCGTCGCCGTGATCGGTGCGGGCAACGTCGCCGTCGACGTCGCCCGGATCCTCGCCAAGAGCGCCGAGGACCTGCTGGAGACCGACATCACCGACAACGTCTACGAAGGTCTGCGCGCCAAGCAGATCACCGACGTCCACGTCTTCGCCCGCCGCGGCATCGCCCAGTGCAAGGCGACGCCGATGGAGCTGCGCGAGCTGGACAAGCAGCCCGGGGTCGAGGTCATCGTCTACCCCGAGGACTTCGACATGGACGAGGGCAGCCTCCAGGCGTGCGAAGAGTCCAACCAGGTCAAGACCAACGTCAAGGTCCTCCAGAACTGGGCGATCCGCGACCCCAAGGGCTCCGAGCGCCGTCTGCACCTGCACTTCCTGCACCGCCCGGTCGAGATCACCGGTGAGGACCGCGTCACCGGCCTGCGCACCGAGCGCATGGAGCTCACCGGCGACGGCAACGTCAAGGGCACCGGCGAGTTCGTCGACCACGAGGTCCAGGCCGTCTACCGCGCCATCGGCTACCTGGGCTCCCCCTTGGCCGACCTGCCCTTCGACGAGGAGCGCGGCGTGGTCCCCAACGCCGAGGGCCGGGTCCTGGACCTGGACGAGCAGCCCATCGAGGGCGTGTACGCCACCGGGTGGATCAAGCGTGGCCCCGTGGGCCTGATCGGTCACACCAAGGGCGACGCCCTGGAGACGGTCACCAACCTGGTGGCCGACCGCGAGGCCCTCACCCCCGCCGCCGAGCCCGACCCGGTCGCCTTCCGCGCCCTGCTGGAGGCGCGCGGCGTGCGGTACACCACCTGGGAGGGGTGGCAGCGGATCGAGGCCCGCGAGGAGGAGCTGGGCACCGAGCGCGGCCGCAAGCGCCTGAAGCTGCGCTCCCGAGAGGAACAGACCAGCATCGCGCGCCAGGAGTAGGCCCTTCGCCGTGGACGCCGCCGGTGGGTGTCCGCGGCGCATGGCCCGGCCTTCGCGCGTGAGCTCCCGGCCGGTCCCGCGCCCCTCTGCGGGACCGGCCCTTCCTTGTTCCCGATACCGGCCGGTAGTCACCGTGAGATCGCTCATGCCGTCCCAGCCCGTGTCCCGGAACAACGAGCCGGTCGTATGGGTTAGAGTCACTGTTGGTCGGTGTGGTAGCAAGTGTCCCCCGGGCCTCAACTATTGCCTTCGCGGAATACCGCGTACGGCCCCGCCCTCCGGGTGGGTGACCGTACGGACAGGAGCCCCGTTGTGCCCCGCGCCGAGAGGCGACCGCCATACCGGCCATCACACGTCGTGCCCCGCTCCCACCTCGGTGGGGGCGGGGCGCGCGGTTTGTTACGGGTCGCCGACCCGACTCGGCGGGGACCTCCTCCCCCTCCCCTTCCCGCGACACCACCCCACCAGGGGAGCGTCGTCCGCGCGCGGACCGGAACTTCTCCCGCGCCACCGGGGTCCTAGGATCCTGTAGGACGCGGTACGTGCTCCCGGCGGCCAGTCGGGTGTCCGACCGCAAGTTCGGTCCCTCAGGTCCGAGAAGCTGACGACGTAGCGAAGGACGATCAGGCGTGGATGACTGGTCCCCCCGGCAGCCCGGCTCTCCCGGGCCTCCCGAGGGTTCGGACGACACACGAGCACGGGGCGCCCGGCCGGAGAACCCGTACCGCATCCCGCGGCGGTCGGAGACTCCCCCCACCCCCGAGCCCGACCACCCCGGCCTCCCCAACCCCGTGGCACCCCCGGAAACCCACCAGGCTCCGCGCCCCCCGCAGGGCCCCGACGACTCCTGGGACGTTCCCGTCCCACAGCCCCACCCGGTCGTCCCCGAGGACTCCCCGGCCGCCCGGGCGGAGGACAGCTGGGCCGAGAGCGGCTGGGGTGACCCCCGGCCGGACGAGGCGCACCGCGCGGAGCCACCGCACCAGGGCGTACCCGCCCACGGGGGCGACACGCCCTACCCGATCGGGGTGGCCTCGCACGCGGAACCGGACGGATGGACCCCCGAGCGGACGGAACGGGGATGGGGTCCCGAGGCACCCCGGTCGCGGGACTGGTCCGGAGCCGCTCCGGCCGGGCCCGGATACGACGATGACGAGTACCCGTACGGAGGCGGCTCCGGGGGCCCCGGCGTTCCCGACGGCCCCGGAGGCCCCGGAGGCCCGTACGGCCCCGGCGTTCCCGACGGTCCCGACGCCTTCGAACCGCCGAAGCGCCGATCGCGTAAGGGTCTGGTCATCGGCGTGGTCGCCGCGGTGGCGGTGCTGGCGCTGATCGGCGGCGCCGTGTCCTGGTTCGTGCTGGGCAGGCCCCGGCCGGAGGAGGCGCTCACCGCCTACGCCGCCGCCTGGGAGGAGCGCGACTACGCGGGGCTGGCCGCCGTCACCACCGGAGGTGACGCGGCCGCGGTCATGGAGGGGCTCGACGCGGGTCTGGGCCTGGATACGGTCTCCGTCGAGGTCGGTGCCGCGACGGTCGACGGAGGCGACGGAAGCGCGCCCTATGAGGTGACCGTCACCATGTCGGGCGCCAGCGACTGGGGGTGGGAGGGCGAACTCCCCCTCGTCCGGGAGGACGGGCAGTGGCTCGTCGACTTCACGCCCGAGGTCGCCTACCCCGGGCTGGGCGAGGGCCAGGTCCTCGCCCGCACGACCGTCTGGGGCGAACGCGGCCGCATCCTGGCCGCCGACGGCACCCAGATGGACGCGCCGGGAGTGTCCGGGTCGCTCCAGATGCTCACCGGATCCCTGGGTGAGGCCACCGAGGAGGACGTCGAGCGGCTCCGCCCCGCCTACAGCGTCGGCGACACCATCGGCGTGTCCGGGCTCCAGCGCACCTACGAGGAGCGCCTGGCCGGTGAGGCGGCCACGACCATCCTCATGGTCGACGCGGCCGCCGCCGAGGACCCCGCGTCGCTGGAGGCCACGGAGGACAACACGGTCGCGACCCTGGACGGCAGCGACGGCCAGGACGTCACCACCAGCATCGACATGGCCGTGCAGGAGGCGGCGGCCACCGCCATCCTCACCTCGGACGACCCCGCGGGAATGGTCGCCGTGCGCCCCTCCACCGGTGAGATCCTGGCGGTGGTGAACGTCCCCGGCGGGTTCAACCGCGCCTTCGAGGGCCGGTACCCGCCCGGTTCCGCGCTCAAGATCATCTCCTACAGCGCGCTGCTCGACGCCGGTATGACCACCGACACCACGATGCAGTGCCCGGAGGAGTACAACCCGGGCGGCTGGGCGTTCGTCAACGCGGGCGGGGCCGGCTACGGTGCGCAGACGATGACCGAGGCGTTCGCGACCTCCTGCAACACGGCTCTGGTGGCCGGCGTGGTCGAGCGGCTGTCGTCGGAGGACCTGGTGGCCAGCGCCGAGCAGTTCGGGATGAACGCGCCGCTGGACATCGGGGTGCCCAACTTCGACCCCAGCTTC
The DNA here is from genome assembly GCF_000341125.1 of Nocardiopsis lucentensis DSM 44048. Taxonomy (GTDB): domain Bacteria; phylum Actinomycetota; class Actinomycetes; order Streptosporangiales; family Streptosporangiaceae; genus Nocardiopsis; species Nocardiopsis lucentensis. The sequence continues at coordinate 7,184 of NZ_ANBC01000664.1, forward strand.
CCGGCCCCGGACGGCGCCGTGATGATGGGGGCGCAGAGCATCGGCCAGGGCCAGGTCGAGTCCTCCCCGCTGCACATGGCCACGGTTCCGGCCGCGATCGCCGACGGCTCCTGGCGGCACCCGGTGTTGGTGACCGACCCGGCCCGCGACGATCTGCCCGAGCCGAACCCGATCGCCAACGCCGAGTCCATCCGCCCGATGATGCGCGCCGTGGTCACCGACGGCACCGCCCGTGACGCGGGCTTCCAGGGCGAGGTGTACGGCAAGACCGGCAGCGCCGAGTACGGCACCCCGGAGGGTGAGGACGACGAGCTGCCCACCCACGCGTGGATGGTCGGCTACAAGGCTGACGTCGCCTTCGCCCTGGTCGTCGACGGAGGAGGCGGCGGCGGGTCCGTGGCGGGACCGATCGCCGCGATGTTCACCAACGCGCTCTGACCCGGCGGACCCCCGGCCCCCGCCGCCGGTGGTCCGTCACGGCGCCGTCCCGGGCGGGTCCAGCCCGATCGGGGCGGGCGCCATCGGGGTGTCGGCGGGTTCGGTCGTCTCGGTCGTCTCGGCGGGATTGGGCGGCGAGGGCGGGGGCGCGCTCGGTGTGAGGACGAAGAGCAGAACCAACAGTCCGGCGGTGACCGCCGCGATCACGGCGCACGCCACCCACGGCCGCCAGCCGCTCAGGCTGGGGTCGGCCGGAGCATCGGGATCGTCGGACCCGAAGGCCTCCAGACGCCCGGCGAGCTCCGGTGCCTCCTCGCTGAGCTGCCGTTCGATCTCCGCGAGGATTCTTCGCTCATGTTCTCTCAGCGACATGGCACCCTCCTCAGCCGCCGGGGGAAGGACTGTCATCTCCGGGTGCCTACAGTCTCCCCCGGCTGAGGGTCGGATATCCAGGTTCCGAGGTTTTTCCTCGTACGGATTCGACCCATCCGAGGGCTGACGTTTGCACTGGTCCGGGCCACGCTCACCGCCGTGCCCGGCGGTTTCCGGGAGCCGGCCCCGCTCAACCCGGGTAGCACTCCGCCTCGGCGGCCTTCACCGCCGCCCAGACCGGGGCACCCGGCACCAGCCCCAGCTCGGCCAGCGCGGCCGGACTGATGTCGGCCGACAGCGGCATCGGCCCCACCAGGTGGACCCTGACCTGGTCGCCGAACCGCTCGACGCCGTCCACGGTGAGCCGCCACAGATTGCGCGGACTGCCGTGCGGCCGGTCCGCGTACAGCGCGACGGCTCGCGGGGGGAAGGCCACCAGGACCTCGCCCTCGTGCGGCTCGTGGACGTGGACCACCCAGGGCGCCCGTGCGTCCCGCCGGTCCACGGTCACCTCGGTTCCCTCGGCCGTGCCCCGGAACAGGTTGAGCCCGACCAGACGGGCGACGTACGGGGTGCGGGGCCGCCTGGCCACCTCGGCCGGCGTCCCCTGCTGGACGATCCGGCCCGACTCGACCACGGCCACCCGGTCGGCCAGGACCATCGCGTCCAGAGGGTCGTGGGTCACCAGGACGGCCGCGCCGTCGAAGTCCTCCAGCAGGTGGCGGAGCCGGGCGCGCACGTCGACGCGCGTGCTGGCGTCCAGAGCCGCCATCGGCTCGTCCAGGAGCAGCAACCGTGGGCGCACGGCCAGCGCCCGGGCCAGCGCCACCCTCTGGGCCTGCCCGCCGGACAGCCGCCCCGGCCGGGACCGCGCCTGGGCGGACAGATCCATGCCCTCCAGGAGCTCGGCCGCCCGGGCGCGCGCGACCGCCTTGGACAGGCCCTGGCAGCGCGGCCCGAAGGCGACGTTGTCCAGGGCGCTCATGTGACGGAAGAGCAGGTAGTCCTGGAAGACCACGCCGACGGGGCGCCGCTCGACCGGGGTGGTGGTCTCGTCGCGTCCCCCGACCCGCACGTGCCCGTCGGTGAGCGGGACCAGACCGGCCAGGGCGCGCAGGGCCGAGGACTTGCCCGCGCCGTTGGGGCCGAGCAGGGCGAGGACCTCCCCCTCCGCGACCTCCAGCGTCACGTCGAGGGTGAAGTCGCCCCGCGCGAGCCGCAACCGGGCGTCGAGGGCGGGGACATCGGCCCCGGGGCGGGGCGCCGGGGCGCGTCGGCCGTCGTTGGTGGTCACGTCCACCTCCCGCGGAGTCCGGCCAGGACGGCCAGGGAGACGATCAGCAGGACGAGGCTGAGCACGACGGCGGCCTCGGGGTCGCGCTGCATGGCCATGTACACCGCCAGGGGCATGGTCTGGGTGGTGCCGGGGAAGTTCCCGGCGAAGGTGATGGTGGCGCCGAACTCGCCCAGGGCGCGGGCCCAGCACAGGGCCGCGCCCGCGCCGACGCCCGGCAGGACCATGGGCAGGGTGACGCGGGCGAAGACGGTGGTGCGGTTGGCGCCGAGGGTGGCGGCCGCCTCCTCGAAGCGGGCGTCCACTCCGCGCAGCGCGCCCTCCACGCTCACGACCAGGAACGGCATCGCCACGAACACCTGGGCGATGACGACGGCGGCCGTGGTGAACGGCAGCGTCAGCCCGAACCAGGCGTCGAGGTGGCGGCCGAGCAGGCCGTTGCGCCCCAGGACCAGGAGCAGCGCCACACCGCCGACCACCGGCGGGATGACCAGGGGAACGGTGACCAGGGCGCGGACCAGGCGCCGTCCGGGGAAGTCCGCACGGGCCAGCAGCCAGGCCAGCGGCACCCCCAGGACCAAGCACACGGCCGTGGCGGCGGTGGCGGTGGACAGGGACAGCCACAGCGCGGACAGCACCGCCGGATCGGTGATCCGTGCGCCCATGGTCGCCCAGGGGGTGCTGACGAGCAGGCCGAGCAGAGGCAGGACCAGGAAGGCGACGCCGAGCAGAGCGGGGACGAGCAGGATCCAGGGCGGGCGCCCCGAGCGGGCGCGCAGCGCGCGCCCGCGGGTGGGGGCAGGGGTGGTCACGGCGTCCCGAATCCGGCGGCGGTGAGCGCGTCGGCCCCGGTGTCGGACAGGACGAGGTCGACCCATGCGGCGGCCAGTTCGGGTTCGGGGGCCCCGGCCAGGACTCCGACGGGGTACTCGTTGACCGCGGAGCCGGACTCGGGGAAGTCGATGCCCTCGACCGCGTCTCCCGCGGCCGCGACGTCGGTGGCGTAGACCAGCCCGGCGTCGACCTCGCCGAGCTCGACCTTGGTCAGGACGGCGCGGACGTCCTGCTCCAGGGTGACTGCGGCGATCTCGACGTCCGCCGTGTCGGTGACGGCGGCGGTGGCCGCACCGCACGGGACCTCCGGCGCGGACAGGGCGGTGGCCACGGAGTCGTCGGAGAGGTCGGCCAGATCCTCGACACCCGCGGGGTTGTCCGCGGGCACGGCGATGCGCAGGGTGTTGGTGGCGAAGACCCCGCCGTCCTCACCGTGGTCGGCGGCCCACGCGGTGTCCAGACCCGCGCCGTCGACGACCAGGGCCATGGTGTCGGTGTTGGCGGAGGCGAACACGTCGGCGGGGGCACCGGAGTTGATCTGGGTGGCCAGGGCACTGCTTCCCGCGAAGCTCAGCTCGACCTCGACACCCGGGTTGTCGGCCTCGAACTCCTCGGCGAGTTCGGTGAAGACGTCGGTGAGGGAGGCGGCGGCCAGGACGGTGAGCGTTCCGGCGGGCCCGGTCTCCGAGGCGGTTCCCGCCCCGTCCCGCCCGGCGTCGTCGGCCGCGGAACAGGAGGTCAGGGCGAGGGCTCCGGCCATGAGAGGGGCCGTCCACCGAAGGGCGGCGCGGGGGTGTCGGGGGCTCTCAGGCATGGTGGCCTCCGGAGGTCTCGACGATGACGTTGGTGGACTTGACGATCGCCGTGGCCAGACCGCCGACCTGGAGGTCGAGCTCGTCGGCGGCCTCACGGCTCATCAGGGAGACCACGCGGTGGGGTCCGGCCTGGATCTCGACACTGGCCATGACACCGTCGCGGGTCACGCTGGTGACCAGCCCGCGGAAGCGGTTGCGCGCGGAGGAGTACCCGCGGGCGGGGTCGTCCTCGGGGGCGGCGCGCAGGTGCCTGGCGAGCGCGGCTCCGTCAAGCAGGCGCCGGCCCGACTCGTCGCGTGTGGCGGGGAGGCGACCGGAGTCGACCATCCGCCGGACGGTGTCGGCGCTGACGCCGAGAAGCTCGGCCGCGTCGCTGATCCGGTAGGTGGGCATGGGAAGAACGTAGCACTGGCTTTCGCGAACTATCCAACGGAATCATGCTCGCATTCGCGATCTTGTATGGATCTTCTACTCGAATGTGCGAGGTTGGCGCTTCCTTGTGGGTTCGTCCGTCTCTCGAGGCCGTGAGGCGGCCTACCCCCGGTTGCCGAGGAAGAGTTCCGAGCGGTAGGCGACCTCAAGGGCCCCGTCCCGTACGTGGTCCTCGCACAGCGCGCGCACCAGATCCAGGAACCCCTCTCCCTCGCGGTCGACCGCCCGTCGCACCTGGGTCGAGGACGCGGCCATGCTCACGAAGTCGGCCACGTCCACCCGCCTGCGCCAGGTGAGGACCGAGACTCCGACGTGCCCGCCCGTCGGGTCGAACCCCGCCGCCAGTTCCCCGGCGATGTCGAAATCGCGGTAGTCGCGGGTGTGACCCGGGCTGTGCCGCTCCAGCAGGGCCTCATAGGCGTCGAGGAACTCGCTGGCGGTGTGGTCGCGGTTGTTCTGCACCACCGCGAGCAGTCCTCCGGGCGCCAACGCGCCGACGCAGGCCGAGACGAACCGGGGGCGGTCCATCCACTGGTAGGACTGCGCGGCCACGACGAGCTGCACGGGGCCGTCGAGCGCCTCCAGGAACGGTTCGGCGGCCCCGACCGCCCACCGCACGTCCGGAAACTTCGCGCGGCCCCGGTCGACCATGTCCTCGGACACGTCGACGGCGAGGTAACGCGCCTCCTCCCCCAGGGCCGGGCGCAGCCCCTCCAGCGCGATTCCCGTGCCCGCGCCCGCGTCCACGACCGTCACCTCGGGAAAGTACGGGAGCTCGCGCACGATGGTTCTGAAGAATTCCCGCGGGTAACGCGGCCTGTGCTGGTCATAGACTTCACCGAGGCCGTCGAACTTCTGTTTCGTTCCCATGCCCACGTCCCTTCCGAAATGGCCGGTGAAGCCCCTTGACCGGAACGAACGGGAGAATACCGCGGGCCCCACCCGCTGATCAGCAGATGTGTGAAAAACCGAACAGGAAACGGATCTCGACACCCACCACCGTACCCGAGCCACATCCTGAACCCGCGCGCGCACCAGCGATGCGACGACGGTGTCAGCACACGTCAAACCGAAAGTCCGGGCACCCGGAAGTTATGCGTGGGTGTGGCCGAATCCGGACAGCAGGAGACCGATGAACTGCGATAGCGGGAACCCAACGCCTCCGTCCACGGAAAACCCGATTCCGCTCAGCCGCACGTGAGGAAGGCGGAACCGAACCGAAACAACCCCCCCATCGGCGGAAATCGCCACGGAGAAAGGGAAACCGTCGGACCGTGGCACGGTCGGGCAGGCCGTGCGGCTGACCGTCACGTGACCCCGCCTTGGGCGAACCGGTACCAGTAGGGGGCGCACGCTGGAAGGGAGGGTGGAACCGCCCCACGGCAACCCCTGTCCGGAAGGAGGCGGATCATGTCCGCCGCAGCTGAGACCGCCCGACCCTTCGACGCCGAACTGCTCAAGCGCGCGGTGGAGGCACGCGACGCCGACACCTTCCTGGCGCAGTTCTCCGACGACGCCGAACTGGAGATGTTCGACCAGCACACCCCGCCCAGCGCCCCCACCGTGCTGCACGGCAGGGACGCCATCGGGGCGACCATGCGGGAGCTGTTCGCCAGGGACATGCGCCACGAGGTGCTCCAGTGCGTGGTCGAGGGCGACCACGCCGCCTACACCGAGCGGTGCTCCTACCCCGACGGCAGCAAGGTCATGAGCATGACGATGCTGGACCTGCGGGACGGCCGTATCGTCCACCAGGCGACAGTGCAGGCCTTCGACGAGGAGCACGCCACCGGGATCGAGGTGGGTGACTTCACGGCGCCCGCCGAGAGCGAGGAAGCGGAACTGAGCCGTGCCGACGTGGTGCGTGTCGGCGGCATGGCCGTCGTCCGGCTCACCCTCGAACCCGGATGGCGCTGGTCGAAGGATGTCGGCCCCGCCTTGGGCACCGATCTGTGCATGTTGGACCACTGCGGGTACATCGTGTCCGGATCGCTGTGCGTCCGGATGGCGGACGGCTCCGAGCGTCTCCTCCACGCCGGGGAGATCGCACGCATCCCGCCCGGCCACGACGGATGGGTCGTCGGTGACGAACAGGCGATCATCGTCGACTGGAAGGCGAGGAACTAGGGGCACACCCGTGCGGTGTGCACCGTCGGGGCCGCCAGATAGAAGGCGTCCGGGCGCCACAGGACGCCGTCCGGGGCGTCCGGATCCGCCAGTCGTTCCACCGTGGCCCGGTCCTCGGCGTCGAGCACGTCGCCCAACGTGTCCAGCACGTGCTCCAGGTGGACGCGCAGGAACTCGCGTACCCGGGGGTCCAGCGGCGCCGTGTGTTCGATGAGGAAGGTCCGCGACCCCGTGGGGACCAGACCGGCGCGCGCGAGCATGGCGGGCCAGTCCTCCACCTGGTCCACCGACCCGGGCAGTCCGGCACGCATCTGCGAGAAACGCTCCTCCCAGGCGGCGTTGAGCCGCGCCTGGAGCCCGGGGCGGCCGATGCCGATGTCCCGGGGAAGGTAACGCGGGGGCAGTCCGCCCTCGGCGACCGCGAGCAGCCCTCCGGGGCGCAGGGCCGCGGCGAGCCCGTCCAGAGCCGCCTGCTGATCGCCGACGTGGTGGACGGTCTGGCTGGGCCCGAAG
>NZ_ANBC01000665.1 GCF_000341125.1 Nocardiopsis lucentensis DSM 44048
CCTGCTCCTCGGCGCGTGAGCGCGCGTGGGCCAGCAGCGGTTCCGACTGGTCGACGGCCACCACACGGGCCGAGGGAAAGTGCCGGGCCAGCAGACAGGTGATCACCCCGGGCCCGCTGCCCACGTCCAGGACGCGGCCCACGCCGTCGGCCCGGCCGTCAGCGGGGAGGAGGGCGCGCATCCAGTCGGCGGCGGCGCGGAGGTAGGGCTCGTTCACCTCCGCCTTGAGTTCCAGCTGGGCGACCATGGCCCCCCAGTCGATGTCGTCGACGTCGTGCGCGCTCATCCGCTCTCGCCTGCCTTCCCGATCGGATCCGCCCCGGCCGTCGGGGACGGGGCGCGAACACCCTCAGAGTGCGGGGGCGCCCCGGGCACGACAACTTCCGTTGCCGGTTCCGGGAAACGGGCCGCCGATCCGCGGCCTCACACCCGGGATTTCCCGGAAACGGCACGCTCACTTGCCACACCCGCGCGAAGTGGGTGGGATGGACGCGTGTACGACCCAGCCACCATCACCCGCGCCCTGTCCGAGGTCGGTCCCCGTCTGCGGCGGCTGCGCACCGAACGCGGCCTGACGCTGGCCGCGCTGTCGGAGGTGACCGGCATCTCGCGCAGCACCCTGTCCCGGCTGGAGTCGGGGCAGCGCCGCCCCAGCCTCGAACTCCTGCTGCCGATCTCCCAGGCCCACCAGGTCCCCCTGGAGGAGCTGGTCGGCGCGCCCGAGGTCGGTGACCCGCGTGTGCGGCTCCGGCCCAGACGCGCGCACGGCAGCACGGTGGTGCCGCTGACCACCTTCCCCGGGCCGTTGCAGGCCTACAAGATGATCCTGCCCGCCTCGCGTGACACCCCCGAGCTCCGCACGCACGAGGGGTACGAGTGGCTCTACGTGCTCTCCGGCCGGGTGCGCCTGATCCTGGCCGACCACGACGTGGTCCTCGGTTCGGGGGAGGCGGCCGAGTTCGACACCCGGCTCCCCCACTGGTTCGGCACCGACGGTGAGCGCCCCGCCGAGATCCTCAGCCTCTTCGGCAAGCAGGGGGAGCGCGTCCACGTCCGCGCCCGGCCCAGGAAGGGCAACGCTCGAGGCGACTGAGGCGAGCCTGGGAGAGTCCCTACCACCGGCACGGGTGACCCGGCCCGAAGGACCGGCATGCGGGTCGTCACAGCACGCGGAAACTCCCGTGGACAGGGGGATCGCGACGCGTGGCGGTGATCACGCGGATCGGCGCGCGTCACGGGGACTCACCGCCCCGGGTGCCGTGTTGGACGCGGGTGGCACCGCCCCGAGCGGTGTTTCCCCGGCGCTCCGCCCGAAGGCGGTTCTCGCGCCACGCACGCGTCGCGTCGCACCCGTCTTCGTCCCGCCCAGCGCTGGAGCCTTCCTTGACCCTGCTCTCCGCACGCCCGAAGCACCGTTCTCCCGCCCGCCCCGGCCGAGCGGTCCCCGCCCAGGCCACCGGTTCCGCCGTCCCTCACCCGCCCGCGGCGCGCCCGGTCGCGCGCCCGCGCCGCCACACGGCGCTGCTCGTGCTCGTCCTGGGAGTGCTGTCCGCGATCGGCCCGCTGGCCACTGACCTCTACCTGCCCGCGCTGCCGGACATCGCCGCCGACCTGGGCACCAGCGAGGCCAGCGTCAAGTTCACCCTGACGTCCGTCATGGTCGGCCTGGCCCTGGGCCAGCTCGTGGCGGGGCCGCTCAGCGACCGCTGGGGACGGCGGACGCCGCTGCTGGTCGGCATGGGGGCGTTCACCGCCGCGACGTTCGGGTGCGTGCTGGTGACCGGCGTGGAGGCGTTCGTCGTACTGAGGTTCGTCCAGGGCCTGTCGGCGGCCACCGGGCTCGTCGTCTCGCGCGCCGTGGTCCGCGACGTGTTCGACGGCGACGCGGCCGCCACGTTCTTCTCCCGACTCGTCCTGCTGGCCGGGCTCGCCCCGATGCTCGGCCCGGTCCTCGGCGGACAGCTCCTCGTCCTGGGCCCCTGGCGGCTGATCTTCACGGCCCTGGGCGTGATGGGCCTGGCCACGCTCGCCCTGGTCTTCCTCGCCCTGCCGGAGAGCCTGCCCGCCGACCGCAGGGAGCGCACCGGCGCGACCGCCCAGCTGCGGCTGTTCGGCCGTCTGCTGCGCGACGTCCGGTTCGCCGGTCCCACGCTCACCCTGGCGCTGAGTTTCGGGATGAGTTTCACCTACATCTCGGCGTTCTCGTTCGTCTCCCAGTCCCGGTTCGACGCCACCCCGCAGCAGTTCAGCCTCGTCTTCGCGGTGACCACGCTCGGCATGATCCTCGGCAACCAGGCCAACGTCGCCCTGGTGCGGCGCGTGGAGATCCACCGGCGGCTGGCGCTGGGCCTTGCCGGGTCCCTGGTCGCGGTCGCCGCGCTGCC
>NZ_ANBC01000666.1 GCF_000341125.1 Nocardiopsis lucentensis DSM 44048
GCGATGATGGCCTGCACCGGCCTGGTCTCCCCGAACGCGACCGCGCTCGCCCTGTCCGGCCAGCCGCCGCGCGTCGCGGGCAGCGGGTCGGCGCTGCTGGGGACGGTGCAGTTCGGCCTGGGGTCGGCGCTGGCGGCCACGGCGGGCCTGGGCGGCCCCGTGACGCTGTCGAGCATGGCCGCCGTCATGATCGCCACCGCCGCGGGCGCGCTCGCCGTCTTCGCCGCCGCCGCGTTCCTGACCCACCGGCGGGGGCGCTGACCGGCGCACCCGGCGCGGGTCCCCGGCGGTGTCGCGTCCACGTTCTAGCGTGGTGCGCGCACGCCGGAGCGACCACGAAGGAGTCACCATGGCATCCCAGACCCCCCGCGCCGAAGGCCTGACGGGCGGTCCGCCCGGATCGTGGGCCGAGGTGCTGCCCCTCCTGGAGAGCCACACCGGCACCTACTGGCTGTCGGGGCCCCACTCCGGCCACCGACCGCACACCCGGCCCGTGCTCGCGGTGTGGGTGTCCGGCCAGCCGTGGTTCGCTTCGGGTGAGGGCACGGCCAAGACGGGACTGCTGTCGGCCGCGCCGGACGTGAGCCTGGCCTTCCAGGCGGGCGGCATGGACCTGGTGGTGGAGGGGTCGGCCCAGCGGATCCTGGACCGTGCCCGGACGGACCGCGTCGCCCGCGCCTACGCCGAGCGCTACGGGTGGGCGCCTCAGGCCGGTGACGGCGTCCTGACCGGGGCGGAGGGCGCGCCGACCGCCGGTCCCCCGCCGTACGCGGTGTACACGATCGTGCCGACGACGGTTTACGCCTTCCCCTCCGACGACGCTCCGCACGGCCCCACCCGGTGGCGGTTCGACGCCTGACGGCGCGGTCCCGTCCGGGGCCGGGAGGCACGGGCCGCCACCCGTTCAGGGAAGCGTCGGGGCCGCCGCGAGCCGGCGCTTGAGGATCTTGCCCGTCGCGGTCATCGGCAGGGCGTCGGCGAACTCCACCGAACGCGGGTACTTGTACCCGGCCAGGCGCTCGCGGGACCAGGCGATCAGCCCCTCCTCCGTGAGCGCGGACCCGGGGGCGCGAACGACGTGGGCCCGGACCTCCTCCCCGTGGCTGGGGTGGGGCACGCCGACCACGGCGGCCAGGCTGACCTCCGGGTGGGTCATGAGGACCTCCTCGATCTCACGCGGGTAGACGTTGTAGCCGCCGCGGATGATCATGTCCTTCTTGCGGTCGACGATGTAGAGGTAGCCGTCGGCGTCGCGTCGGCCGATATCCCCCGTATAGAACCAACCGTCGGCGTCGACGGCCTCGGCGGTGGCCTCGGGCCGGTCCAGGTAGCCCCTCATGACGTTGTGCCCCCGCACGCGGATCTCCCCCGGTTCGCCGACCGCCGCCTCGCCGCCGTCCGCCCCGACCACTCCGACCTCCACACCCCAGACGGGGACCCCGACCGACCCGGGCCTGCGTGGCCGGTCGGGTCGGTTGAACGTCGCCAGGGGGCTGGTCTCCGACAGCCCGTAACCCTCCAGGATCCCCACGCCGAACCGGTCCTCGAAACCGTGCAGGACCTCCATGGGCAGCGCCGCACCGCCGGAGACGCTGATGCGCATGGTGGTGGCGATACGGGCGAGGTCGAACCGGTCAGCGGTCTCGCACCGGAGGAGTCCCCAGTACATGGTGGGCACCCCGGCGAAGAAGGTGACCCCCTCCCGTTCCATCAGGGACAGCGCGCGCTCCGGGTCGAAGCGGTCCGTCAGGACGAGGGTGGCACCCGACGCGAGGCCCGCGTTCATGTGCACGGTCTGCGCGAACGTGTGGAACAGCGGTAGCGCCACCAGATGGACGTCGTCGGCGTACTCGCCGAACAACCGGTTGCCGACGAGGGCGTTGTGGACGAGGTTGCTGTGGGTGAGCTCGGCCCCCTTGGGACGCCCCGTGGTCCCACTGGTGTAGAGGACCACGGCGGTGTCGGTCTCGGCGGTCGCCACCGGGCGGCGATCCCGGGAGTGGCCCGCGGTGAACTCGGCGAGTGAGGGGACGCCCGCTCGGTGGGAAACACTCTCCGGATCCGCGGTGATGAGGACGAGGCGCTCGCAGCTGGACACGGACTCGAACGCCGCGGTGCCCCGCTCCCCCAACGGCAGTTCCGGGGTCCCCTCGAAGCAGAGGTAGACCCCGGCGCCGGAGTCGCGCAGGTGGTAGGCGATCTCCGACTCGGTCAGCAGGACGTTCAGCGGTACCACGGAGGCTCCGGCCTTGAGCACCCCGTAGTAGGCGACCGGGAAGTACGGCAGGTTCGGGCAGCTCAGCGCGACACGGTCCCCGGGTTCCACTCCGCTCGCGACCAGCGCGTTCGCCACACGGTTGGCCCACGCGTCGAGTTCGGCGTAGCTGATCCGGACATCCCCGTGCACGAGAGCGGTCCTGTCGGGCCGCTCGCGCGCTGTGTCCTCCAGCAGGATGGCGAGGTTGAGCATGTCGAGCCCTTCCGTGTGTGCCGCGGTTCACACGACACCATGACGCCGGTCACCCGACGCCCGGTAGTGCCCGAACCACAGGACCCGTGGTGGGCCGTTCACAACGGGGTGCCGCCTCCCAGTCGGCGCCGATCGCTCAGCAGCCGGATCGCGATCACCAGTTCGAGCAGGTCAGCGAAGCGTCGCAGGTCGCGCCCGGTCCGCTCGGCGATCCGGTCCAGCCGGTAGTAGGCCGTGTTGACGTGCAGGTGCAGCTCCTCGGCCATGGACTTGGCCCGGAGGTCGTGCGCGGCGTACGCCAGGACGGTGTCCACGAGCGCCCCGTCCCCGGACAGGTCCTCCTCGACGAAACGCCGCAGCTCCGGCCGGATGAGCCGCCGCACCGTGGCGTCGTCGCGCAGGATGAGGTAGTCGAACGTGGCCACCAGGGGAAGCGCCACCAGTCCGGCCGTGCCGCCGAGGCTGTCCCGGGCCGCGCACGCCTCGGCGTAGGCGTCCGGCACCTCCGCGGCCCCGGTGTGAACGGTACTGAACCCCACGGCCAGCGAGGCCCCGCCCCGCCCGAGATCGGACACACCGCGGCGCACCTGGTCGACGACGGTCTCGACCGCGCCCGGGTGCACCGGGGCCAGGCCGAGTACCTCCTGCTGCCGGACGATCGTGAGACCGGGAGCGCGTACCGCGAGGGCACCGCGCAGCGTCACCGCGACGTCGGGCAGGGTGTACCGATCCCCCAGCGGCCCGACCGGGAGCGCCGACACGACGGCGAAGCGCGTGCCGGGTTCGAGACCGGCCGTACGCAGGAGCGACCGCTTGGGCCCCGGTGGGATCTCGCGCCCCGCGAGGAGGTCCTCGAACAGGTCCCGGCGCAGGCGGTCGTGCTCGGCCACCTCGTGCTGCTGGGCGTCCAGGTAGGCCTCCGCCGCCACGGAACTACCCACCTCGATCAGGTGCATCACCCGTCCGGCCAGGAACATGGCGGCCTCGCGGGCGTCCGGATCCGCGCGCGCGGCGGCGCTCACGCCCTCCCACAGGGTGAGCTGGCCGACGCGGAAGGCCTGGAGGAAGTCCGGGAGGGAGACGCCCTGCCGCACGCGTTTGCGCGCCTGCTCCCCGGTGACGGTGAAGTCGCGGGGCAGGGCCGTGCGCCCCTCCTTCACGCTGGTGAGCAGGGCGCGAAAGACCAGTCGGACGTGGAGGGTGAGGTCGTCGCGCAGGTGGGGGTCCGCACTGGCGCGGTAGGCCGGAACCTGCTCCCATATGCGGTCGACCGCCTCGTACGTGATCCGGTCGAGCGACGCCTCGACCGTGTCGACGAGATGCCGCAGAGCCGGCTCCATCACGTTCGCCCCACCGTTCGTCCTCGCCCGCGCGTCCGTGCCCTTGGCGTCGCCGTGCCGTGCCCGAACGCTGTTCACGCGTCGGACCGGTCACGCGACGCGGGTCGCCTCCGATGCTAGGACGCCCGGGCCGTCGGCCCTGGCACCGGAGCCCTGGACGCGCCGTCCCCCCGGGCGTTCACGCGCGGGAGCGGTGGGCACCCGCCCGGTCCCCGTCGAACCCACCGGCGCGGACCCGGTCGATCCAGGCGACGAGGTCGGCGACGACCTCGTCGCGGTTGGTCTCGTTGAACAGCTCGTGGCGGGCACCGTCGTAGATCCGGTACTCCAGGTGCGCGACACCGGCCGCGCGGTAGCGCTCGACCAGCCGGTCGCTGTACTCCAACCCCTTGTTGAGCGGGTCGCGGTCGCCGACGAACACGTACAGGGGAAGGTCCCCGGGCGCGTCGGAGGGGTCGGCCAGGCGCGTCGCGGCGGCCGTGGCCAGCGCACCCATCCCCTCCTCGTCCAGGGAGAAGCCGCACCACGGGTCGGCGAGGTAGGCGTCCACCTGGTCGCGGTCACGGCTCAGCCAGTCGGCCCCGGTCCGGGCCGGTTGGAAGGGGGCGTTCAGGGAGGCCATCACGTCCGGACCGGCCTGGGCGAGGTCGGCCAGGAGCAGATCCACGGCCGTGGTGCCGCACAGCGCGACACCGTCGGCCAGCCCCGGGTGCTCCAGCAGGTACTGCTGGGCGGTGAAGGAGCCGAGACTGTGTCCGACCAGCACCAGCGGGAGTTCGGGGTGGCGCCCGCCGATGATCCTGGACAGCGCGGCCAGATCGTCCACGAGCAGGTTCCACCCGTCCTCTCCCAGGACACCGGGGCCGGCGTGCGCGGTCCGCCCGTGGCCCCGGTGGTCGTCGGCGTAGACGGCGTAGCCGCGCGCGTTGAGCGCCCGCGCCAGCGGCTCCCACCGGGCGGCGTGTTCGCCCATGCCGTGGGCGATCTGCACGATACCGAGCGGTGGCCCGTCGGGGACCCACTCATGCACGTGGACCGTCAGGCCGTCGCGGCTGGTGAAGGTGAACATCGCGGTCTCCTGTCGAGGGGTGTCCGGGGATGGCGGCCGGAGGCGCGACATCGCACGGACACCGGCCGTCAACGTTCCGGACATTGTCTCGGGCCGCGGCACACCGGCACATGTGCGGTCTCACAGCGTCCCGCGCACGCCGTTGGGAGGGAGAACAGTGACTGAGTCCCGACCGCTCACGGCGTTCGGGGTGAATATCCGTTTCCGGACCGACGGACTCCCCTGCTACCGTCTGCGCCGGACGGGCCGTGGGACTCAGGCCGCGACTTCCGGGAACTGCTCTTTTCAGCATCATTCACGCCGTTCGCGCCGTCGCTCCCCGGCCCGTCCCCCACCGCCCTCCCCGGGAGCCCCCCATGACCGACACCTACGCCGACCTGCTCGCCTGCGAGGACCTGCTGCTCTTCGCAGGCGCCGCCATGTCCTCCTCCGGCCAGCGCGAGTTCCACTCCTCGGCCGGACAGCAGCGGCTGTCCCTGGGCTTCCTGCACGACTACGTCCACGAGACCCTCCCCGACCTGTACGCGGCGACCCTGGCGCTGCACGTCAACGACCACAACGCGGCGCTGGTCATCGGGAACCTGCTCGCCCGCCCCCGGCCGGGCGCCCCCGCGCACGAGCGCGCCCGGGAGAACGCGCTCATCCGCCGCCGTCTGGCGCTCATGCCGCCCCAGCGCGTCTACCGCCTGTTCACCGGGTTGGCCGCGCGGCGCGTCAACAACCGCCGTACGCGCGCGACGATGAGCGCGTGGATCGGCGCGCGGCCCGACCTGGCCCTGGACGCGCTGAAGTACCGGTCCGGGCTGCGCACGGCCACCCGCCACGCACGCGTGCGCCTGCCGGAGGAGGTCGCGCACTTCCTGTTCTCGCGGCCCGCCGCGCGCCGTCGGCACCCCTACGCCTCACCCCTGCTGCGCGCGCACTCGGCGGCCCACCACTCCGCCCGCGACCTCTACGACCTGCCGTACACGGTGGCCGAGGGGTTCGCCGCCCACCACAAGATCCCCCGGGATCGGTTCCTGGAGGGCATCCGCGAGCGGACCACGCACGCCGAGCGGCTGCGGTTGACCGCCACGGCCCGCGAGCACGGGCTCGGCCCCGTCCTCGCCCCGGGCACCGCGCCCCTGCTCCGGCTGTGCGCGTACGTCCTCGGGCTGCCGCTGTCCGAACGGCGTGCGCGGCGCGCGGAGCTGGAGGAGGCGCTGGCCCGCTCGGCGCGGCGGGCGGCGGGTCCGACGGCCGGAACCTGGCCGCCGACCGCCGTCGTGCTCGACGACAGCTACTCCTCGTTCGGCTCCCCGGTCCGACGCAACCACCCGCTGGCGATCGCGCTGGCCTGCCACCACCTCGTGGCGGCGCTGTCCCCGGGGGCGTCGTCGCACTGGGTGTCGGGGCACCACGACGCGCTCACCGTGCGCCCGGTCGGCCCCACCCGCCTGGCCGAGTCGGTCCTGGACGCGCTCGACCGGCGGCCCGAGCGGGTCCTGGTCGTCTCCGACGGGCACGACGACCACCCCGAGCTGCTGTCGGAGACCCTCACCGTGTGGCGGACCCGGGTCGACCCGGAGCGGACCACGACGATGCTGCACCTGAACCCGGTGTTCGACGCCGACGGGATGGGCATGCGCCCGCTCTCACCCGCCGTCCCCACTCTGGGCCTGCGCGACCCGGCCACGCTGCCCTCACTGGTCGGGCTGGCGCGTTTCGGGGAGGGGCGACTGGGCCTGGCGGACCTGCGCGCGTACCTGGACACCACCGTCACCGCCTACCTGGGGACCGCGTGAGCACCACCGAAGCCCTGGACCTGGGGGATCTGGTGACGGGCCCCTCCCAGGTGTGGGGCAACGTCCGCCTGGTTCCGCTGCTGCGCTCCGAGCCGGTCCCGGGGCTGCGGCTGCACGGCCGGGTGAACGAGTCCCCCGTGACCGTCGCGGGGTCGGGCCGCCGGAGCGCGTACGTGGCCTATGTCCCCCACGCCTACGTCGCGACCTGGGGCGGCGATCCCGAGCCGAGCGCCACCCACGGCACCCAGTTCGTGGACGACGGCGAGCGGTCCCCGCACGAGCGGGTACGGCTGACTT
>NZ_ANBC01000667.1 GCF_000341125.1 Nocardiopsis lucentensis DSM 44048
GCCCTTGCACCTGGCCATGGACGGTCTGCTGTCCCTGGGGTTCGGCGGCCCGCCGATCGCGTGGGCGGAGTGGGCCAGGAGCACCGTGCGCGAGGGCCTGTCGCCCAGAGCGGAGACCGCCTACCTGGGCGGACACGTGGGCGACCTCCAGGAGGCGCTGCGCGTGTTCGAGATCCATCCGGACCAGTGCGGGGTGGTCATCCATGTGGCCGACACCCTGGCCACGGTGCACGTCGTACCGCACCCGGACGACTACCGGGCCCTGCATCCGACGCTGCTGTTGGACATGTTCGGCGAGCAGTTGTACGTGAACGGGCTGCTCAACATCACGGTGCGGGCGCTGCACGAGCCGGTCGACCCGCGCTCCGTCCGCGACCTGGCCGACCTGCGCCGCGCGGTCCGGGCCTCCCGGGCCGCCTCCGCGAAGGGCCACGACGAGCTCATGCTGCCGTCCCTGACCGGCGCCGACCACACCTTCGAGCGCCTGTACACGCGGTCCGGGTTCACGCTCAGCCGGTTCCTGCCCTCGTTCCGGGGCGACCGCGACAACCACATCGGTGAGGTGATCACCGCCGCGGACGGCCGCGTCGCCTACCTGAAGACCTTCCGGCTCTCGAACGCCCAGGTCCGGCGCGGCCGCCTGCTGAAGGCGCTGGGGGAGAACGACTGGTCGTTGGCGGACACGGCACGGGCACTGGGGACGGACCGGGCCGCCCTCGTCACCCGGTTGGAGCGGGCGGGCCTGGCCCACCTGCTCAACCGGGCCCTGCTGAAGCGGCACCGGGCCGAGCGAGACCGCCGGGTGGGCCGGCACACGCCTTAGTTCCGGAGGCCGACCGGGGACCACCCGCTCTTGCGGTGATCCGTCCCATCGTCATACGTTGTGCGACGTTGACCGACGATCGGGTGGGGAGAACCATGCGGATTCTGGTCGTGGGCGCGGGTGCGCTCGGGGGTTACTTCGGGACGTGCCTGGCCCGGGCCGGTCGCGACGTCGACTTCCTCGTCCGTCCCGCGCGCGCCGAACTGCTGCGCGAGCACGGCCTGCGCGTCCGCGACCTGGAGGGACGGGTGGACTCCACCCCGGTGTCGGCGGTCACCGCCGACCGGCTCGGCGCCGACTACGACCTGGTGGTGCTGGCGGTCAAGGCCTACGCGCTGGACGCCGCGGTCAAGGACCTGGCTCCCGCCGTCGGGCCCCACACGGTGGTGGTGCCCTTCCTCAACGGCATGCGCCACGTCGACGTCCTCACCGAGCGGTTCGGCGCCGACCGCGTCTACGGCGGGGTGGGGCTGGTGCAGACCCGGCTGGGCGCGGAGGGTGAGGTCGAGCGGGTCGGCGACCTGGCCGAACTGGTCTACGGACCGCTCTCCGACACCCCCGTCCAAACCCTGGAACGCGTGCACGCGGCCCTGGACGGCGCCGGTTTCACCGCCACGGCCACGGAGGAGATCCTCCAGCGGATGTGGGAGAAGTGGGTCTTCCTGGCGACCATGGGCGCCTGCAACTGTCTGATGCGCGGCCCCATCGGCTCGATCAACCGCGCGCCCGGCGGCGCGGAGTTCACCGCCGCGATGACCGAGGAGGCCGTCGCGATCGCCACCGCGGCGGGCCACCCGCCCGGCGAGGGGTTCCTGCGCTGGGCTCGGTCGGCGATCTCCAGTACCACCAGCACCACAAGTACCTCGATGTACTGGGACCTGACGCACGGGAATCCGGTGGAGGCCGACCACATCGTCGGCGACCTGGTCCGCCGCGCCCACGACCTGGGCGTGCCCGCACCCCTGTTCTCCCTGGCCCGCACCCACCTGAGCGTGTACTCGGCCGGCCGGGACGCCTGAGGCTCAGCCGCGCACGGCCCCGGCGCCCATGGGGTCGGGGCCGAACACGGCGCGCACCCGGTCGGGGTCGAGCCCGTAACGCTCCGGCCCGTACCGGTGCCCGCCCGGGTTCTTCCGGCGGTCGCGCCGGGTGTAGCGCAGTGTCCGGTTCCGGGACTCGGCGTCGAACTCCGCCCCGAGGGCGCGCCACGTCCGCTCGGCCACCGCGACCGGGTCGCGGGTGAGCTCGTCGTAGGGCAGGTCGAGGAAGCGTCCGGGGTCGTGCGCGCGGCGGACCGCCCTGGCCCGCTCCGCGCCCTTCGACCAGATCTCCAGCCACTCGCCGCCGATCCAGCTCGGGTCGACGTCGGCGCAGTGCAGGCGCATCCCCGCCTCGGTCAGACTGCCCCACGAGGCCATCGCGCGCGCCGGGTCGCGGTCGGTGAGAACCACCGTGGCGTCGGGGAAGACGTCGAGCAGGGCGTCCAGGGTCAGCAGGTGCAGGGGTGACTTGAGCACCCAGCGCCGTCGCGGGCGTTTCCACTGCAACGCCTGGAGCTGCTGTTTGAGGTAGGCGTAGTCGGGGACGGCGTCGCGCCGCTCGACCCAGGCCCGGTAGCCGGGGATGGGCGCGCGCACGTGGTGGCTCAGGCCGTGGGGAAGGGCGAAGACGCACTCCTCCGGTTCGAGCGGGTGCATCGGGTGGATCGTCTGGAAGCCCGGGAGCATGGCGTCCATGCCACGAACCAGGGCGCGTGCCGCGGCGAGGCGCCGGCGTCGGCTCAGCGTGCGCTCCCCGGGCCTTCCCGTGTCGGGGACGGGGTGAGTAGCTGCTCTCGAATAAGTGTCCATGAGTGTCCTTTCGACGTCACGAGTGATATACGATCTTGTGCATGAACCTGACGGAATGGGCACGCGCACAAGGGATCGCCCCGCGTACCGCGTACCGCTGGTTCCGTGAGGGCACGCTGCCGGTTCCCGCGGAACGAGTGGGGCCACGCACGATCCTGGTGAACATCGACGCGAACGCCTCACCCCCGACAACTGGCGGTGTGGGTCTGTACGCCCGTGTCTCCTCCCACGACCAGAAGTCCGACTTGGACCGGCAGACGGCGCGCCTGTCGACGTGGGCCGCGAAGGCCGGGCACAAGGTCGTGCGGATCGAATCCGAGATCGCTTCGGGCGTCAATGGTGGCCGCCCGAAGGCGAAACGGCTGCTGGCCGACCCTGCCG
>NZ_ANBC01000668.1 GCF_000341125.1 Nocardiopsis lucentensis DSM 44048
TCGGAGATGTCGAAGACCCGGATGCCCTCGAACCCGTCCGGGTCCGTGCCGGATGTCGCGGGGGCGCCGCACTCGTCGCTGGCCCTGGGGTAGTCGACGGAGAAGTACAGCAGGTCGCCGCTCACGCTCACGTCGCCCTGACCCCCGGGGCACAGCACCTCGGAGACCACCCGGGGCGACTCGGGCTCGGAGATGTCGTAGACGACGAAACCGTTGTAGTTGCCGCCGATGGCGTAGTCACCGGTGAACGCCAGGTCCGAGTTGAACGCGTCCATCGCCTCCGACTTGGGGACGTTGGCCACGTGGGTGACGTTGTCGCTGGTCTCGGCGTCACTGGTGAACGTCTCCTGGGCCAGTGCGCTGGAGGGTCCCAGCAGTCCGGCGACGAGGGCCGCCGCTCCCGCGAGGGCGAGTCCGACGGCGCCGCGCCCGGCTAGGGCGCGAGGGGGGCGGGGGGATGACGCCATATGTACTCCTGGTTCCGATTAGAACGAAACACGAAGAACGTACACAGTTAAAGGTCGGAATGTATAGGGGGAGACAAAAGAAACATGATCGTTAACACTGTGTCCCCCTCGCCCGGTCCTCCTGCACACCCTGCCTAGGAACCCGGCAGCGACGGCTGGGACTGCGGGTTGAACTCCACGAGCGCGACGTCCTCCGCGGGCGTGAGCCGCGGGTCGGTGAGGCGCAGCACGTCCAGACCTCGCTGGATATTGGACGAGTACACGTGTCCGTTGTAGTAATAGGCCGACCAGGATCCCGCTGTACGCAGGGTGTCCGGGTCCCAGGGGCCGCGGTCGAGGTAACCGATCTCCTCGGGGTGGTCGGGGTCGGTGAGATCGATGATCGACACCCCGCCCTGGTACCAGGACTGGACGAAGAAGTCACCGCCGGGAACGGGGATCAGCGAACCGTTGTGCGCCACACAGTTCTCTGTTTCGGACTGGTGGCGTGGCAGTTTGTAGTAGCTCCGGAATTCGAGCGTGGGCGTCTCACCCGAGTGGTCCACCGAGTACACGGCGTCCGCGCCGCGCTCGGGTCCGACCTCCTCGGTGCACACGGCCGCCGTTCCTCCGCCCAGTTCGTCGGTGAAGACCACGTTGGCCGCGTCATTGGTGAAGGTGGCCGAGTGCCAGAAGGCGAAGTTCTCGTCGCGCACCCGGTGGAGCACCACCGGGGCGACCGGGTCGGAGATGTCGAGCAGCAGCCCGTCCCCCAGGCACGCGGCGGCGGCCAGCCCGCGCTCGGGGTAGGCGGTGATGTCGTGGCAGCCCGTGGTGGTCGCGTCGCCGCCGTCGGGGAAGAGGGCCGGTTCGCTGACGATCGCCGCCTCCTCGGGTGCGTCGTGCGGCACCTCGATGACGGTGATCTTGTCGTGCGGAGGCTGGCAGTTCGGGAACTCCTCCGAGGGCGAGTAGGAGGACACGTAGACGTAGTCGCGTCGTCCGTCCGCGGCCGGGACCAGCGTGTTGGTGTGCGAACCGCAGTCGGTGCGCACCGCCGCCACGTACTGCGGGTCGGCCTTGTCGGAGATGTCGAAGACCCGGATGCCCTCGAAGCCCTCCGCGTCCGCGGGGGAGACGGGCGCCGAACCGCACTCCTCGTCGGCCCTGGGGTAGTCGACGGAGAGGTACAGCAGGTCGCCGCTCACGCTCACGTCGCCCTGACCCCCGGGGCACAGCACCTCGGAGACCACCCGGGGCGACTCGGGCTCGGAGATGTCGTAGACGACGAAACCGTCGTAGTTGCCGCCGATGGCGTAGTCGCCGGTGAACGCCAGGTCCGAGTTGTAGGCCGCGGAGTCGGCCAGCGCGACGGGTTTGGGCACGCTGGCCAGGTGCTCCACACCGCCGCCGAGGACGGGGACGTCGTCCGCGAACGCCCCCGGGACCGCCGTCCCGAGGACCAGAGCGCAGCCCGCGCCGAGAGCACCCCACCGCACCGCAGGACCGACTCCGCCTCGTCGCGTGAACGCGGCCATGACAGACACCCCCAGCGGCTACACAAAGCAGTCAATTAACTACCTTGTGTTTTACTCTGGATAGAGCGCGCACTCCAGACGAAACGCCGAGATCGGACATCCCTCCCGGATTCCACTCCCCCTCCACCTGGAACGGAGTCCCGAGGGGAATCGCGAGAATCGGGCCGACACGTTGCCGGGGCTGGACAAAACACCCAAGCAGTGAGTAGAAAACCGGCAGGGTGTCACGCTGGCACCACTTCGCGGACCCCCGTCCGCCAACCCCGTCTGGAGGACACCCGTGCGTCGTCTGGCACTCGCGGCAGGAACCGCGCTCACCCTGCTCGGAGTCTCGGCCTGCACCGACGACGGACCGGGGTCGGCCAACGTCATCGCCCCCGGAGCGCCCGGTGAGTCCTCCTCACCCGCCACGTCCGACCAGATCGCCGCCCTTGCCGAGGAGCAGGGCCACAACGCCGCCGACGTCAACTACCTCGTGCTCATGATCGAGCACCACCGGCAGGCCCTGGAGATGGCCGACCTGGTTCCGGACCGGCACCAGCGGGACGGGATCGACAGCATCGCCGACCGCATCGCGGCCGCGCAGGGACCCGAGATCACGGCCATGGAGAGCTGGCTGGAGGAGAACGTCCTGGGCCCGGCCCGGGAGAACCCCGCCTACCGGAACTTCTGCGGGCTGGAGGGCGACGGCTCCCACCACGGCGGAGGGGAGGAGGACCTGCCCGGGTGCGACCTGGAGGTCGACCACGACGACATGCCGGGGATGGCCTCCGAGGAGGAGATGGCGGAGCTGGAGTCCGCCGAGGGGGACGAGTTCGACCGGCTCTTCGTGGAACTCATGACCACCCACCACGAGGGCGCGATCATCATGGCCGAGGACCTGCTCGCCGAGGGGCACGACCGCACCGTGACACGGATGGCCAACGACGTCATCGCCGAGCAGACCGCCGACATCGAGCGCATGGAGCAGATCCTCGAGAACGAGTGACCGCTCCGCGATGGTCACCCGGTGCCCGACGAACCGCGCGGGGCCGGGCGGCCCGGTGCCCCCCGAGCGCCCCCTCCGGCGGGGTGTGCTCCCGTGGCGCGCCCCACCGCCGGACGCGACCGTGGGCGTCCCCGGCCTCTGACACACGACGATCCCCGTTCCCGACGGCAGGGGGAACGGGGATCGGGGTTCGGATCAGGCGGACTTCTCCTCGGGACCGGCGTCGCGCTGGTTCCTGGGGACGATGGTGGGGTTGACGTTGTCGATGACCGTCTCCCGCGTGATGATCACCTGACCCACATCCTCACGAGAAGGCACCTCGTACATCACCGACAACAACACCTCCTCGATAATCGCCCGCAACCCACGCGCACCCGTCCCCCGCACGATCCCCTGCTCGGCGATCGCCTCCAACGCGTCCCGCGTGAACTCCAACTCCACATCATCCAGCTCGAACAACCGCTGGTACTGCTTCACCAACGCGTTCTTCGGCAACGTCAGAATCCGGATCAACGCCTCACGATCCAGATCATGCACACTCGTGATCACCGGCAACCGACCCACGAACTCCGGAATCATCCCGAACTTCAACAGGTCCTCCGGCATCACCTCACCGAACAACGCCGACTCGGCCACCTCGGACCGCGGCCGCAGCACCGCGTTGAACCCCATCCCCTGCTGGCCCGTCCGCGACTCGATGATCTTCTCCAGACCCGCGAACGCGCCACCACAGATGAACAGCACGTTCGTCGTGTCGATCTGGATGAACTCCTGGTGCGGATGCTTGCGGCCCCCCTGAGGCGGCACACTCGCCGTCGTCCCCTCCAGGATCTTCAACAACGCCTGCTGCACACCCTCACCCGACACGTCCCGGGTGATCGAGGGGTTCTCACTCTTGCGAGCGACCTTGTCCACCTCGTCGATGTAGATGATCCCCGTCTCGGCCTTCTTCACGTCATAGTCGGCCGCCTGGATCAACTTCAGCAGGATGTTCTCCACATCCTCGCCCACATACCCCGCTTCCGTCAGCGCCGTGGCGTCCGCGATCGCGAACGGCACGTTCAGAATCCGCGCCAACGTCTGCGCCAACAACGTCTTCCCAGACCCCGTCGGCCCCAACAGCAAGATATTGGACTTGGCGATCTCCACGCCCTCGTCGCCAGGGCGCTCGCCCTCCGAGCGCACCCGCTTGTAGTGGTTGTACACCGCCACCGACAGGGCCTTCTTCGCCTGTTCCTGACCGATCACGTACGAGTCCAGGAACTCGTAGATCTCCCGCGGCTTGGGGAGGCTGTCCCACGTGAGCTCGGTGGCGTCAGCGAGTTCCTCTTCGATGATCTCGTTGCACAGATCGATGCACTCATCGCAGATGTACACGCCGGGGCCAGCGATGAGCTTCTTCACCTGCTTCTGGCTCTTGCCGCAGAACGAGCACTTCAGCAGGTCCCCGCCGTCGCCGATGCGTGCCACCCAGCCACTCCTCAAAACTAAGGCCGCCCCGTCGGTGCCGCTCACGCGAACCGTGCGGAAGTCAAGCTTCCGACGCCGTCCACGACCGGAGGCCACGGACGAGGCGATCTGTGTGTCGCTCTCCGCCAGACTAAGCGAAAAACCGGACCGGCTTCACCACCGGGCTGTCCCAGGCGGGTCAAAGACCGGTCCGGCTCGCTGGCTTCCGACCCGCCGAACTCCCCCGAATCACCGGGAACGGACGGCCGAGACCGAATTCGGCGCCGGCCGCCCCGGAGGGCGGCCGGCGGGGTCCTACTTCAACGACGCCTTGCGGTAGGGCAGGACGAAGTCGATGAGCCCGTAGTCGACCGCCTCGTCGGCGGTCAGGATCTTGTCGCGCTCGATGTCCTTGGACACCTGCTCGACCGAGCGCCCCGTGTGCCGGGCCAGCGTGGTCTCCAGCTGGGAGCGGATCCGGGTGATCTCGTTGGCCTGGATCTCGATGTCGCTGGCCTGACCGTGCATGGCCTCGGTGGCGGGCTGGTGGATCAGGATGCGGGCGTTGGGCAGCGCGCCACGCTTGCCCTTCGTGCCGCCCGCGAGGAGGATCGCGGCGGCCGAGGCGGCCTGGCCGATGCAGACCGTCTGGATGTCGGGACGCACGAACTGCATCGTGTCGTAGATGGCCATCAACGAGGTGAACGAGCCACCCGGGGAGTTGATGTACATCTGGATGTCCCGCTCGGAGTCAAGCTGCTCGAGGGTGATGAGCTGGGCCATCAGGTCGTTGGCCGACGTGTCGTCGATCTGCACGCCGACGAAGATGATCCGCTCCTCGAAGAGCTTGTTGTACGGGTTCATCTCCTTGACCCCGTACGACGTCCGCTCCACGTAGGACGGCAGGACGTAGCGGCTCTGCGGAGCCATCGAGGCCGCGCCGCCGATGAGACTGGGGTTGAACTCGGTCATTTCACGCCTTCCACGCACTGCGCCGTTCCTGGATGCAGGTCCGACGGGATCAACTCTCGGAACGGTCCGCGGTCACGTCGAGCGTCCCCTCGAGGACCTCGTCGATGAAGCCGTAGTCCTTGGCCTCCTGCGCGGTGAACCAGCGGTCCCGGTCGGCGTCCTTCTCGATCTGCTCCGGCGACTGCCCGGTGTGCTCGGCGATCTTGCCGATGAACATCTTCTTCACGTACAGGAGCTGGTCGGCCAGGATCCGGATGTCGGAGGCCGTACCCCCGATGCCACCGGAGGGCTGGTGCATCATGACCCGTGTGTGCGGCAGGGCGTAACGCTTGCCCGGGGTACCGGCGCACAGCAGCATCTGGCCCATCGAGGCGGCCAGACCGATGCCCACGGTCCGGACGTCGTTGGGGATGTACTGCATGACGTCGTAGATCGCCATACCCGCCGTGACGGAACCGCCCGGCGAGTTGATGTACATGGTGATGTCCCGATGGCGGTCCTCAGCGGACAGCAGCAGGAGTTCGCCGACGAGACGGTTGGCGATCTCGTCGTCCACCTGGTCGCCGAGGAAAACGATTCGCTGGCGCAACAGGCGCTGAGGCGTCTGCTCAGTAAAAGGGGAAAACTGCGGCTCCGACGCGCGGGCGCCGAATCGCGGGGACTCTTCAAAGGTCGGAGGCACTCTCGTCACCTGCTCCGGAATCGAAACGGTTGCGATACAGCGACACTAACGCCGACGGGTACCGGGCTCGCACCGATACCGTGTCTGTTCGCTTTGAGCGCAGGGTGGAACAAGCTTCACACAGGGCTTTCCTCCAAGAGCGAACGACGAACGGGCCCCGCCCGACCGGAAGGTCGAACGGGGCCCGTGGGCGCGCGGCGAGCGGGGACTACTTGGTGTCCTCGCCCTCCTCGTCCTTGGCGTCCTCGGTGGACTCGGTCGCCTCGGCGGCGGCCGCGGCGGCGGCCTTGGCGGCCTCCTCGACGGCGTCCTCGGCGTCCTGGCCCTTGTCCTGCTCGACGACGTTGCCGTCCTCGTCGGTGACCTTGGCCTCGGCCAGGACCAGGTCCATGGCCTTGCCGCGGACGACCTCGGTGAAGGCGACGCGGATCTGGTTGGACTCGACCAGGTGCTGGGCGAGCTGGTCCGGGCTCACGCCCATGCGCTGGGCCTGCTCGAACACGTACTGGCTGAGCTCGCCCTGGTCGGCGCTGAGCTCCTCCTGGAGGGCGAGCTGGTCGAGGATGAACCCGGCCTTGACGGCGGAGCGGGCACCGGTGGTGAGCTCCTCCTCGAACTCCTCCTCGGTCTTCTCCTGCGACTCCAGGTAGGCCTCCTTGGTGAGGCCGCCCTGGGCGAGCTGCTGCTCCAGGCTCTGGCGGCGGCGGGTGATCTCCTCGTCCACGACCGACTCGGGCAGCGGGATGTCGACCGACTCGATCAGCTTCTCCAGGGCCTTGTCACGGGCCGCGGAGAGCTGCTGGATGCGGCGGACCTCGCCCATGCGCTTGCGCACGTCCTCGCGCAGCTCGTCGATCGTGTCGAACTCGCTGGCCAGCTGGGCGAACTCGTCGTCGAGCTCGGGCAGCTCCTTGACCTTCACACTGTGCACGGTGACGGTGACGTCCGCCTCCTTGCCCTCGTGCTCGCCACCCACCAGGGTGGTCTTGAAGGTCGCCTCGCCACCGGCCTCCATGCCGCGCAGGGTCTCGTCGAGGCCCTCCAGCATGGTGTTGGTGCCGACCTCGTAGGAGTAGCCGCTGACCGCGACGTCCTCCAGCTTCTCGCCGTCGATGGCGGCGGAGAGGTCGATCGAGACGTGGTCGCCGTCCTCCACGGGGCGGTCGGCCCCGACGAGGGTGGAGAAGCGCTCACGGAGCGTGCCGACCTGCTCGTCGACCTGCTCGTCGGTGACCTCGGCGCTGTCGACGGTCACCTCGATGCCCTTGTAGTCCTCCACCTCGAACTTCGGTCGGATGTCGACCTCGGCGGTGAAGGCGAGCTCGTCGTTGTCCTCCAGCTTGGTGACCTCCACGTCGGGCTGCCCGAGCGCGAAGAGCTCCTCCTTCTGGATGGCCTCGTTGTAGAGCTCCGGAACGGCGTGGTTCACCGCTTCGCTGATCACCGCGCCGCGGCCGACGTAGCGGTCGATCAGCCGCGCCGGCGCCTTGCCCGGGCGGAAGCCCTTGATCCGGACCTGCTTGGCGAGCGACTTGTACGTCACGTCGAAAGCGTGCTCGAGCTCCTCAAAGGGGACCTCGATGGTCAGCTTGACCCGGGTCGGGCTCAGCTCCTCGACATCGGTCTTCACGGGGCGGTACTCCTAGTTTGCCGGCTGGTGTCCGCGTCGGCCCGCATGCGCGCCACACACAACGGCGAACGGCACGCGCGCACCCCGGCCAGTCTGGTGACCGCGTTCTCCTGGGGTGCCCTGCGACGGGCTGGGACTTACAGTTTCCTGCTGATCGCACCAAGTCTAGGGCAGACAGACAGGGGGCCACGGCGCACGGCCGAGAGCCGCTGCCACGGATGGTCTCGTCGGGGGGGGGG
>NZ_ANBC01000669.1 GCF_000341125.1 Nocardiopsis lucentensis DSM 44048
CCTCATGCTCCCAAAGCATGCGCGCTAACCAAGCTGCGCTACACCCCGTGTGCCTGACGACGATCGCACACCCACGACCGGTGTGCGATCAACGCCCCAGAGACTGTACTCTTGTCTCCGTCGGCTCCACGAGTCTAGAGGAAACTCAGGGGCTCCGGCGCCACGCGGGCGTAGTTCAATGGTAGAACTCCAGCCTTCCAAGCTGGCCATGCGGGTTCGATTCCCGTCGCCCGCTCCGCGAGAGGCGAGCTGTGTGCCATCCGGCACCGGCTCCCC
>NZ_ANBC01000670.1 GCF_000341125.1 Nocardiopsis lucentensis DSM 44048
GAGAGACGAGCCGTGCACCACCCGACACCGGCCCGCCTCGCCGTTTCACCAGGGGGACGACCCCCACACCGCGAGAAGCGAGCCGTGCACCACCCGACACCGGCCCGCCTCGCCGCCTCAGAGCCTCTCGGCGACGGTGACCCGGAAGTGGAACTCGCTCGTCATCCCGGTGACCCGCACGAGGTACTCATCGGCGCTGATCCGGTACACGGCCCGGTCGCGTTCCGACCAGGGAAGCGGCGGCGCGTGCTCACGGGCGCTCCTGGCCGCCTCCTCCCTCGCCTCCTGACGGTCCCCGAACGCCCTCTCCGAACCGAGCCGCCAGCGAATCGACTGACCGTAGCTGCTGTTCTCCTCGACGAGCACCGCCCACGACATACGCTCCGCCTCCTCCTCGCTGATCTCGACGCCGGATTCGACCCACCCGACTCCCATCCGGTTCCCGGTGATATCCGCCACACCCCGCCGCGTGAGGCCCCACGGCGACGCGAATCCGGTTCGGTTCCGACCCCGGAGAGTGGAATAGCCGTGCCGGACGGGTACGTTGATCCTTCGGGTGAGCCCGTCGGCGCGGTCCAGAGCACGGGTGCCCTCGACACTCCGCGGAACGGTGACTGGATGACGGACACGAACGCGACGGGCGGCGCGACGACCCCCCTCAGCGCGCACTGGTTCGAACCCCACGAGCTTCCCGAGCGGCCGGTCGTGGTCACCGGGGTCTTCGACGTCCTCCACGTCGGACACGTCCGCTTCCTGCGGAGCATCGCCGAACGCGGACTCCCGCTGGCCGTCGGCATCGAGTCCGACGAGCGCGTGCGCGCCTGGAAGGGCCCCGGACGCCCGGTCAACCCCGCCGAGGAGCGCGCCGAGACCATCGCCGCCCTCGGGTGCGTCGCGGCCTCCTTCGTCATCCAGGGACCGCCGGAGGTGGCCGACTGGGCCGCCTACGCCGACGTCCTGCGCCCCCTCGCCCCCGCCGCCCTGGCCTACACGGCGGGCGACCGCTACACCCAGGCCAAGATCCTCGGCGCCGACGCCCTCGGCGCGCAGGCCTGGGAGCTGCCCTTCACCCCCGGCCGCTCCACGACCGCCGCGCTCGGCCGCCTCGCCCACTCCCTGTAACCTCCCCGAACACCCCTCCTCCGGTCCGGAGGACCGCCTCCCTCCCCGCGGGAAGCGCCCCACCGGTACCGGTGTTGACGCATGCGTGGCGAACCGGCGAGACGAACGACGAGGCAGCTCATGATGTC
The DNA here is from genome assembly GCF_000341125.1 of Nocardiopsis lucentensis DSM 44048. Taxonomy (GTDB): domain Bacteria; phylum Actinomycetota; class Actinomycetes; order Streptosporangiales; family Streptosporangiaceae; genus Nocardiopsis; species Nocardiopsis lucentensis. Next base: position 1,251 of record NZ_ANBC01000670.1, read on the forward strand.
AGGCAGGCCCTCCTACAGGGCCCTGGTCAACGACGGGAGCGCCCGAGGCCACCAGCTGCCCCCGGGCATCACCCGCCGTATCATCTCCTACGCCCGCCCCCACTGGCGGGGGATCGCTTCCTTCCTCCTGGTCACGGCCGTGGGCGCGGGCATCGTGGTGGCCAACCCGCTGATCCTCAGAGCGATCATCGACCAGGGCATCCTGCCCGGGAACACCTCGCTCGTGGTGTGGCTGGCCGTCGCGGCGGCCGGACTCGCGGTCCTGGAGGGGGTCTTGAACCTCCTCGGACGGTGGCTGTCCGCACAGATCGGCGAGGGCGTCATCTACCAGCTCCGCACCCAGGTGTTCACGCACGTCCAGCGGATGCCGCTGTCCTTCTTCACCCGGACGCAGACGGGATCGCTCATCAGTCGGCTCAACACCGACGTGGTGGGCGCCCAGCGGGCGATCACCTCGGTCCTGCAGTCGGTGGTGTCCAACCTGATCAGCGCGACCGCCGTCATCGTGACGATGGTCGCGCTGTCGTGGCGGGTCACGCTGGTGGCACTGGTCCTGGTGCCGCTGTTCGTCGTCCCCGCGAAGCTGATCGGCCGCAGGCTCGCGCACATCTCGCGCGAGGCGATGGACACCAACGCCGACATGAGTTCGCTGATGACCGAACGGTTCAACGTCGGCGGGGCGATGCTGGTGAAGCTCTACGGCCGCCCGGCGGAGGAGTCGGCGGGGTTTTTCCGC
>NZ_ANBC01000671.1 GCF_000341125.1 Nocardiopsis lucentensis DSM 44048
CTCGCTCCTGTTCAGCCTGCTCGGGCTGATCACGGCACTGGCCATGGCGATGGTCTACGGAGTCGGCGGTGTGCTGGCGATCGGCGGCGCGTTCGAGGTCGGCACCCTGGTCGCGCTGACCACCCTCCTCGCCCGCCTGTACGGACCGGTGACGACGCTGTCCAACGTGCACGTGGAGATCATGACGGCGCTGGTCTCCTTCGACCGGGTCTTCGAGGTCCTCGACCTGGAGCCCGGCATCGAGGAGAGCCCGAACGCCCGACCGCTGCCGGACGGCGCGCTTCCCGTGGAGTTCGAGCACGTGTCGTTCCGCTACGCGGGTTCCGGGGAGCCCTCGGTCGCGTCCCTGGAGGCGACCCCGCAGGCGCTGGCCGACGGTGACACCCAGGTGCTCAGCGACGTCTCCTTCCGCGCCGAGCCCGGCACGATGGTGGCGCTGGTCGGCCCGTCCGGTGCGGGCAAGACCACGCTGACCCACCTGGTGTCACGGCTGTACGACCCGACCGGGGGCCGGGTCCTCGTCGGCGGACTCGACCTGCGTGAGGCGACCGGGGACTCACTCCGCGAGGCCGTGGGCGTGGTCACCCAGGACGCGCAGCTGTTCCATGACACGGTCGGCGCCAACCTGCGCTACGCCCGCCCGGAGGCCACCGACGCCGAACTGGAGGAGGCGCTGCGCAAGGCGCGGTTGGGGCCGCTGCTGGCACAGTTGCCGGGCGGCCTGGACACGATGGTGGGCGACCGCGGCTACCGGCTGTCCGGCGGCGAGAAGCAGCGGCTGGCGATCGCGCGGCTGCTGCTCAAGGAGCCGTCGGTGGTCGTGCTGGACGAGGCGACGGCGCACCTGGACTCGGAGTCGGAGGTGGCCGTGCAGGAGGCGCTGTCGGCCGCGTTGGCGGGGCGCACGTCGCTCGTGATCGCGCACCGGTTGGCGACCGTGCGGGAAGCCGACCAGATCCTGGTGATGGAGGACGGCCGGATCCTGGAACGGGGGACGCACGAGGAGCTGCTGGGGCTGGGCGGCCTGTACACGGCGCTGTACCGTACGCAGTTCGCCCCGCAGCGGGGATAGCGGGAGCCGAGGGGCGGAGGGGCCGGGAGGGGACTAGCGGTTCTTCTTCCCGCCCTTCTTGTCCTTCTTCCCCTTCTTCCCGCCGTCCCGCTTCTTCTCGCTCTTCTTGCCCTTCTTGTCCTTGGACGCCTCGCGGGTCTTCCCCGCGGCCTTGGCGGCCTTCTTCCCCGCCTTGCGCTCGGCCTTCTTGCGCTCCTTCTTGGCGTTCTTGGCGTTCTTGGACCTCTTGCGCTTCTTCGGCTTCTTGGCGTCCTTGGAGGTCACGCGGTCGACGAGCACGTCGGGCAGCGGAGCCAGCCCCGGACCTCCCCGGAAGATCCAGTCGTCGATCGCCTCGACGAGCGCGTCGTCGGTGATCTCGCCGAGCCACACCGGGCGGCCACCTGCGGCACGGCCCTCCTGCGAGGGCTGGACGACCACGACGTTGCCCTGGAAGCAGATCCCCAGGCACTTGCTGGTGCGTACGGGGACGGTCCGCCCCGACCGGTCGTCGATGGCGCTGAGCCGGGCCAGCTGCGCCTTGTGGTCGACGCCCGGCACCTTCTTCTTCCTACCGCAGCAGCAGCCGCGGCAGACCGTGAGCTGGCAGGGTCGCCCGCCGAGTTCGCCCACACCTGCACCGCCTCACATTAGGTTCGCCTTACCTCACCAGCGTAACCTCGTGACGAAATAGGTCTGACCAGCGGATACAGGGTCTCATTCGGGCAGTCCGAGCGTGGGAGCGCCGAGGGGCGGGCCAGCGCGTCCGTGGACCCGCCGTGCCCGCCCCCGGGTGGGCGACACGCCTGCCTACTTGTCCCTGTCCTCCTCAGCACGCTTGCGCAGGTACTCCGTCGCGGCTCCGGCGCCCTTGTCGATCTTCTCGTCGTGGGCGCCGCCCGTGGCCTTCTTCGCGGCCTCGGCGGCCTTGTCGACGACCTTCTGCGCCTTGTCGGCGTTGTCGTCGACGGCCTTCTTCAGCCGGTCGAACGCATCTCCGGTACCGGACATGGAATCCCCCCTAGATCCGTCCTGCTCCTACCGCGATACCCGCTTCACCCGCCGTTCATGCGGAGAGCAGTGACACCGGCACGGTACGTACCGGACACACGCCTCAGATGCCCAGGACCACACGGGCGATGGAGAAGTAGATGATCAGTCCGGTGGCGTCGACCAGCGTCGCGACCATCGGCGAGGAGACGACCGCCGGGTCCACCCCGACCTTGCGCGCCAGCAGGGGCATGGACGATCCGATGATCGCCGCCCACGTGCACACCGCGATCACCGAGCAGGAGACCACCAGGGCGACGTCGAAGCCCACCAGGAGGGATCCGATCCCCAGCGCGAGCACGGCCAGGACGACACCGAGGAGGAGACCGACCCGGCCCTCCTTCCAGATCACCGCCGGGAGATCGCGTACGCGCACCTCGCCGACGGCCAGGGCCCGCACGATCGCGGTGGCCGACTGGGCGCCGACGTTACCGCCGGTCCCGATGAGCATGGGCACGAACATCGCCAGGGCGGTGACCGCCTCCAGAGTGTCCTCGAAGACCTGCATGACGTTGACGGTCAGGGTGGCCGCCACGATGAGCAGCATCAGCCACACCACCCGCGCCGCGACCAGGCGCACCACCCCGACCGAGACGTAGTGCTCGGCGACCGGACTGGCACCGGACTGGCGTGCCATGTCCTCGGAGTCGGCCGCCTCGATGACCTCCAGTGCGTCGTCGAACGTGAACAGGCCGACGAAGCGCTCCTCGGAGTCCACCACGGGCAGGGAGACCAGGTTGGCCTCCTGGATGAGGCGGGCGGCGTCCTCGACCGGCTCGGTGGCGCGCACACGCGGCGCGAGCACGTCGACGAGGTCCTTGAGCACCGTCTCGTCGTCGCTGATGACCAGGTCGCTGAGACTGACCGTGCCCATGAGGCGGCGGCCGTCGCTGACGACGGGGAGGGTGTAGATGGTCTCGGCGTCGGCGCCCTTGGCCCGTACGACCTCCAGCGCGCGGCCCACGGTCAGGTCCCGGTGGAGGATGACCGTCTCCGGGGTCATGTACCGGCCGACGGAGTCCTCCGGGTAGCCCAAGAGCGCCGCGGTCATCTTCCGTTCGGCGGGGCTCAGCCCGGCCAGGGCGCGGGTGGCGACCTTGGCGGGTGCCTCTCCGATGAGGCGGGCCCGGTCGTCCGGGTCCATCTCCTCCAGGAGTTCGTGGAAGGCGGTGTCCCGGAGTCCGCTGAGGACGATCTGCTGCTGACCGGGGTCGAGCTCCTCGAAGACCTCCAGCTCACGGTCCTTGTCCAGGAGCCGGAAGGGGATGATCGCGTCGTGGTCGGCCATGCGGGTGAGTTCGTCGGCGATCTCGTAGGGCCTGTGTTCGGCCAACCAGAGCCTGATGCCGGTCAGGTCGTTGTTCTCGACCAGTTCGTTGAGCTCGTCAGCGCGCTCGCCGTCTGCCATGCGAAGCACCCCCCTGCGTGTCCAACGCCGCGCGGGCACGCCCGCGGGCAGCCTGTGTCGTCTCGTCTCCTCCGGCGGGGCACCGCCTCCCCGCGCACGGGGACGGTCGGCCGCGCGTTCGCACGGCGGAGCCGAGGGGGCGGAGAGGGTGGGCACGGCGGCCCTGGGAGGGTCGTCGGCCGCGCCGGGATCGGAAGTCGGGTCGACCCTATCGCCCGGGGCGGCACGGGGCCGCACGCGAGGACCTCGGCGGGGGTGTCAGTCGCGCCAGAGGACGACCAGTGCGCAGTCGTCGTTCTTGTCCTTGCTGAGGACGTCGACGACCTCACCGGCGCCGGTCGCGAAGCCCTTCGCGACGACTGACTCGGCCGCGCCGAGGAGGCGGTCGATCCCCGCGTCGAGGTCCTCGCCGGGGGTCTCGATGAGGCCGTCGGTGCAGAGCATGATGGCGTCACCAGGCCTGAGCTTGCCCTCGACGGAGGTGTAGGTCATCTCCGGGATGACCCCGAGGACGACGCCCTTGGCCTCGGTGGTGCTCCACAGGCCGCAGCCGCTGTCGTAGTGCAGGGCGGGCGGGTGGCCGGCGGAGGCGATCTGGAACTCGCCCGTGTCCAGGTCCACGCTCAGGTGGACGGCCGTGACGAATCCCTCACCCGCGCCGTCGCGGATGAGGTAGTCGTTGCAGTGGGCGAGGAAGTCCCGGGTGGGCACGGCGCCGATGAGGCCGCTGAACGCGCCGGAGAGCATCAGCGCCCGGGTCCCGGCGTCCACGCCCTTGCCGGAGACGTCGACGACCGCCACGTCGAGCCGGTTCTCCCGGCGGTTGGAGACGACGAAGTCGCCGCCGAAGGACGACCCGCCCGCCTGGCGCAGGACCGCGGTGCGGCCCCAGCCCGCGGGCACCTCGGGCAGCCGGCCCTGGTGCCGCAGCCGGTCGCGCAGGTCCAGCAGCATCATCTCACCGCTGAGTCCCTGCACCCCGAGGCGCTCGCGTACCCCGGACAGCAGGTAGGACAGGACCGCGGTGACGCCGATGGTGACCAGCAGACCGGGGCCCACCTGGCCGAAGTCGAGCATGAACGCGACGAACAGGAGCACGGCCGCGACGACGGTGAACAGGAAGGCGAGACTCTTGCGCTTGAGCAGGAGACCGCCCGCGAGGACGGTGAGGATCGTCGAGCTGGGCGGGAACCAACCGGTGGGACCCCATACGGCGCCCACCCCGATCCCGACCGCGAGGGTGACCAGGGTGATGAGCACGAGCCGGTACCGGAAGAGCACCTTGCGCCGGAGCACCGCTACGAGCCGCTGCGTGGTCGTACGCAGCAGCCGGGTGGTCTTGGCGGTCGGTGTGGGCTTCATGTGTCCCCTGGATCGGCACTCCCGCGGGCACGCGGGCGGTTCGGTTCTCGGTCGGTACGGCCCGACGGAGGCGGAGGCTCTCGGTACGGGGCCGGGCGGTGGTCGGGTGCGGGGCACGCCCTGATCTCCGTGGCCGGGGGGCGGCGCCGTCGTCGCCGCGCCGCGGACGATGCGAGGCCGGCCACTGTGCACGAACTGTAGCGCGGGGGCGCGAACGTGGCACGTGCAACCAGCGGTGTTCTCTCCCATAACCACAGGTTTAGGTTGAACCGATAACCGAGAGTAGGGTTTCGGCCGCTGTTCCTCCAGGAAGCTGGTGGGTTTTCCGGGACGATCATCCTCTCTCGGACAGGACCGTCCGACCGGGCCTTGTCCGAGGTGAGGCACGCGAGCCCGGGCACGGACGCGCCCCCGCGCCGGGGCGGCGCGGGGGCGGACCGGACCGGGTACTTACGGAAGGGGCGGGAGTTCGCCGGAGTCCTCGTAGGCGGAGAGCATCCCGATGCGACGGGTGTGCCGTTCCTCGTCGCTGTAGGGCGTGGAGAGGAACACCTCCACGAAGCGGGTGGCCTCCTCCAGGGAGTGCATCCGGCCGCCGACGCCGAGCACGTTCGCGTCGTTGTGCTCGCGCGCCAGGCGGGCGGTGTCCTCACTCCAGGCCAGGGCGGCGCGAACGCCCTTGACCTTGTTGGCGGCGATCTGCTCGCCGTTGCCCGATCCCCCGATGACGACGCCGAGCGAACCCGGGTCGGAGGCGACGCCCTCGGCGGCGCGCAGGACGAAGGGCGGGTAGTCGTCCACGGCGTCGTAGAACGCCGGCCCGGCGTCGACGACCTCGTGCCCGCGCTCCTTCAGCCAGGAGACGAGGTGTTCTTTGAGCTCGAAGCCCGCATGATCTGATCCAAGGTAAACACGCACGTGCACAGTCTGGCAGGTCACGCGGGCGGCGAGCACCGCGCCCCGCCCCCTCCGGCGTGGACGGGGCGGGGCGCGGAGTGTTCCGGAGGGTCCCCTCAGGAGGTGGCGGCGGCCGCGACGCTCAGGCCGAGGGCGGCGAAAAGCGCCATGGAGACCAGGGCGATCAGGTTGTACACCACCATGGACTTGACGTCCTTGGCGAGGGGTCCTGCCTTGGAGACCGCGGGCTTGTTGCTCAACTCACACCTCGATTGGATTCGACCAGGGGATGTCCGGTCCGCATCTTTCCACACCCCACAACGCGCCGATCACCGGGGCCGATTCCTCGCGCACCGGATCCGGTCGTGTGAACCTGGGCATATCCGCCCAGGTGAGAGCCGGAACCACGGTCAGAGCTGGACCGACTTGATCTCGCAGAACTCGTCGAGACCGGCCAGGCCCCACTCGCGTCCGTTGCCGGAACGCTTGTAACCGCCAAAGGGCGCGCGCGGGTTGAGCGCACCGCCGTTGACCTCGACCTGTCCGGCGCGCAGCCGCCGGGCGACGGCCAGGGCCCGGTCGGGATCGCCCGACCAGACGGCCGCGTTGAGCCCGTACACCGTGTCGTTGGCGATGGCGACCGCCTCCTCCTCCGTGTCGTAGGGGATGAGGGCGAGCACCGGACCGAAGATCTCCTCCTGGGCGATGCGCATGTCACCTCGCACATCGGCGAAGACGGTCGGACTGACGTAGTAGCCGCGCCCACGCCCCTCGACCGGGTCGGCGCCGCCGGTGACCAGGCGGGGGCC
>NZ_ANBC01000672.1 GCF_000341125.1 Nocardiopsis lucentensis DSM 44048
GTCGCGGACGCGGTCGAGCTGGGCGGCGGAGACGAGCGGGCCCATGCGGGTGGCCTCGTCCTCGGGGTCGCCGGGGGCGTACTTGGCGGCGGACTCGGCGGCCAGGCGCACGGCCTCCTCGTAGGAGTCGCGGTGCACGAGCATGCGGGTGAGCGCGTTGCAGCTCTGCCCGGTGTTGCGCATGACGTCGGCGACTCCGCGCTTGACCGCCTGGGCGAGGTCGGCGTCGGGCAGCACGACGTTGGGGGACTTGCCGCCCAGTTCGAGGGCGACGCGCTTGACGGTCTCGGCCGCGACCTGGCTGACCCTGGTCCCGGCGCGGGTGGAGCCGGTGAAGGAGACCATGTCGATCCCGGGGTGGGCGGCGATCGCCTCGCCGACGACCGGACCGGTCCCCGACACCAGGTTGAACACACCCGCGGGCAGACCCGCCTCGTGCAGGACCTCGGTGAGCGCGTAGGCGGACAGCGGCGCCACCTCACTGGGTTTGAGGACCACGGTGTTGCCCGCGAGCAGGGCGGGGACGACCTTGAGCACGATCTGGTGCAGCGGGTAGTTCCACGGGGTGATGGCGCCGACGACGCCGATGGGCTCGCGCAGGATGAGCGAGTTGCCCTGGCGCTCGCCCTCGAAGTAGCGGTCGCCGACCTCCTCGACCAGGTCGACGAAGGTCCGGAACATCAGGGCGGGCAGCCCCGCCTGGACCTTGCGCGCGAACCCGGCGGGCGCGCCCATGTCGCGGGTCAGGATCGCGGCGACGTCGTCGAGGCGGGCGTTGTACAGCTCCAGGGCCTTGGCCATGTGTGTCACCCGCTGGCCCGGGGTGAGTGCCGACCACGCGGGCAGGGCCGCCCGCGCGGCCTGGACCGCCGCGTCGACGTCCTCGGGGGCTCCGGCCGGAACGATGTCGATGACCTGCTCGGTCGCCGGGTTGAGCACGTCCAGGCCCTCGCCGGAGGCGGACGTGCGCCAGGCGCCGTCGATGTAGAGGGATCGCATGCGCCCACTCTCGCAGAACGCGATTCTGGTTGGCCAGCGTTCGGGGCCGGGCCGGTGGTTTCCCGGAAGGCGCGTGCACGCCCCCGGGTGTGCCGAGCGGGGTGGCGGCGCGGGGGCGGCCGGGGGAACGGAGCCGGGCCGTGGTGCCGCGCGGGCGCCCCGGCCCGGCCGGATCAGTCCCAGTGCGGCGGGCGTTCGGCGATCAGCCGCGCGGTGTCGTCGTCGGGTCCGTCCTCGCCCCACCCCAGGGACCGTTCGTCGCTGGTGGTGTCGGGCAGGATGTCGAGGTCGTCGAAGAAGTCGACCGTGCGGTCGCCGTCGGGTCCGGACATGGTCACGCCCCCCTGGTGGGTCCAGCCGTCGTGTCCGCGGCGCGGACGGGTACGGGTCACGGGTGCCTCCGGGCGGGTGCGTGCCCGCCCGGATCAGCACCCTAGTCGAAAGTCAGTCGAAACTCGGCTCGGCGGTGCGGGTGCGCTTGAGCTCGAAGAACCCCTCGACCCCGGCGACCAGGCGCACGCCGTCCCACAGTTTGGCGGCCTCCTCGCCCCGCGGCGTCGGAGTGACGACGGGACCGAAGAAGGACACGCCCTCCACACTGATCACGGGCGTGCCGACGTCCTCACCGACCAGCCGCATCGCCTCGGCGTGGGAGGCGCGCAGGGCCTCGTCGTATGCGTCGGAGCTCGCCGCCGCGGCCAGTTCCTCGGGCAGACCGGCGTCGGCCAGGGCGGCGCGGTAGGTCGCCTCCTCACGCGGCTCGCCGTGCAGGTGGAACCGGGTGCCCAGCGCTGTGTACAGATCGCCCAGGACCTCCGGGCCGTGCTTCTGCCCGGCCGCCACGCACACGCGGACCGGCCCCCAACCCGTGTCGAGCAGTCGTCGGTACTCCTCCGGCAGGCCCTCCCTGCCCTCGTTGAGCACGGACAGGCTCATGACGTGCCAGCGCACGCGGACCGGGCGCACACGCTCGACCTCCAGGAGCCAGCGGGAGGTGATCCAGGCCCACGGGCACAGAGGGTCGAACCACATGTCGGCGTAGGTGGTCCCGTCCTCGGAGGAGGTACCGGGGTGGCTGGGGGACTGCGTCATCGCTCACTCCTCGTCACTGTGGGTGGGGCGGCCGCACGAGATCCGCCGAGAGTGGACAACCACCCGCGCTGGTTGCGCATTCCGCGCCGGCGCGTGGCAGGATCGGGATCGAGTTGATGACGACCACCGGCCCCGGCGAGGCTCGCCCCCCCACGCGAGCCCGTCGCGGTCGGAGACGATTCCGGCCGGCGAGGACGGCGGCCGTGAAGGGAGCGTGGCGTGGCGGGGAACCTGACACGGGACGAGGCTCGGGAGAGGGCGCGGATCCTGAGCGTCGACTCCTACACGGTGGAGCTCGACCTGACCACGGGTGACGAGACCTTCCGGTCCACCACCGTGATCCGCTTCTCCAGTTCGGAGGCGGGCGCCCGGACCTTCGTGGACCTGACCGCGCCGAAGGTGCTCTCGGCGACGCTCAACGGCCGCGAACTGGACCCCGGGGAGCTGTTCGACGGCGAACGCCTCATCCTGCCGGAGGTGGCCGCGGACAACGAGCTGACCGTCGTGGCCGACGCCGCCTACATGCGCACCGGAGAGGGCCTGCACCGGTTCGTCGACCCGGTGGACGGGTCGGTGTACCTGTACACCCAGTTCGAGACGGCCGACGCGCACCGCATGTTCACGTGCTTCGACCAGCCCGACCTGAAGGCGACCTTCGAGCTCACGGTCTTCGCCCCCGACTCCTGGCACGTCGTGTCCAACAGCGCCCCCGACGCCGAGCGCGAGGCCGCCGGGGCCGGGGGCCGGGTGCGCTGGCACTTCCCCGCCACCCCGGTCATGTCGACCTACATCACCGCGCTCATCGCGGGCCCCTACCACGTGGTGCGCGACGGGCACGACGGCATCGACCTGGGATTGTTCTGCCGCGCCTCCCTGGCCGAGCACCTGGACTCCGACGCCCTGTTCGACGTCACCAAGAAGGGCTTCGACTTCTTCCACGGCCTGTTCGACCTGCGCTACCCCTTCGGCAAGTACGACCAGCTGTTCGTACCCGAGTTCAACGCGGGCGCGATGGAGAACGCGGGCGCCGTCACCTTCCTGGAGGACTACGTCTTCCGCTCCCGCGTCACCGACGCCCGGTACGAGCGCCGCGCGGAGACCATCCTCCACGAGATGGCCCACATGTGGTTCGGCGACCTGGTCACCATGCGCTGGTGGGACGACCTGTGGCTGAACGAGTCCTTCGCGACCTACGCCAGCGTGTACTGCCAGGCGAACGCCACCCGGTGGACGGACGCCTGGACGACCTTCGCCAACGTGGAGAAGGCGTGGGCGCTGCGCCAGGACCAGCTGCCCTCGACCCACCCCATCGCGGCCGACATGGTCGACATCCAGGCCGTCGAGGTCAACTTCGACGGCATCACCTACGCCAAGGGCGCCTCGGTGCTCAAGCAGCTCGCGGCGTACGTGGGCGTGGACGCGTTCTTCGCCGGGGTGCGCGCCTACTTCAAGGAGAACGCCTTCGGCAACACCGAGCTGAAGGACCTGCTGCGGCACCTGGAGGCCGCCTCCGGCCGTGACCTGTCGGGCTGGTCGCGCGAGTGGTTGGAGACCACGGGCGTCAACACGATGCGGCCGGACTTCGAGGTCGACGCGGACGGGAACTTCACGTCGTTCACGATCGTGCAGGAGGCGGCCGAGGAGCACCCGACCCTGCGCTCGCACCGGTTGGCGGTCGGCCTGTACGACCGCACGCCGGAGGGGATCGTGCGCCGCGAGCGGGTCGAGCTCGACGTCAGCGGCGCCCGCACCGAGGTGTCCGAGCTGGTCGGCAAGGCCCGGCCGGACCTGGTCCTGATCAACGACGACGACCTCACCTTCACCAAGATCCGCCTGGACGAGCGGTCTCTGCGCACCGTGATCGAGGGTGTCGGGGAGATCACCGAGTCGCTGCCGCGCGCGCTGGCCTTCGGCGCCGCCTGGGACATGACCCGCGACGCCGAGATGGCCGCCCGCGACTACGTGTCCCTGGTCCTGTCCGGGATCAGCGGCGTGGACGACGTCATGGTCGCCCAGACCCTGCTGCGTCAGGCCACCGCGGCGCTGATCAACTACGCCGACCCGGCGTGGCGCCCGATCGGGTTCGAGAAGCTCGCCGACCGTCTGCGCGACCTGCTCAACACCGCCGAGCCGGGAGGTGACCTCCAGCTCGCCTACGCCAACGCGTTCGCGGGCGCGGCACGCACCGACGCCCACCTGTCGCTCCTGCGGGGGCTGCTGGACGGCGCGATCACCATCGACGGGCTCACCATCGACACCGACCTGCGCTGGACGCTGCTGCGTCAGCTGGTCGCCGAGGGCAAGCTCGGTGAGGAGGCGATCGCCGCCGAACTGGAGGCCGACCCGACCGCCACCGGCCAGCGCCACGCGGCCGGCGCCCGGGCCGCCATCCCCACCGCGCAGGCCAAGGCCGCCGCGTGGGAGCGCATCGTCGGAGCCGACCTGGCCAACGCGGAGTTCCGCGCCACCCTGCTCGGCTTCACCGAGCCCGGCCAGGCCGAGCTGTACCGCCCGTACGTGGAGAAGTACTTCGCCCAGCTGGCCCCGGCCTGGGAGAAGTGGACGGGTGAGTTCGCGCAGTCCTTCGCCGAGATGATGTACCCGAGCGGTCTGGTCGAGGAGGCGACGCTGGAGCGCACGGACGCCTACATCGCCGAGAACGACCCGGCCCCCGCGCTGCGTCGTCTGCTGGTGGAGGGCCGCGCGGGTGTCGAGCGCGCGCTGCGCGCCCGCGCCAAGGACATCGCCACGGGCCAGAGCCGGTCCTAGGGCACGACGGCGAGGCCCCGGGGACCAGTCCGGTTCCCGGGGCCTTCGCCGTGTACGGGGTCCTGACCCCTCCGCGACCGGGTGGCGGAAGGACGCGGGGGCATGGCTCCTACGATGCTGTTCATGGCACGTTTCGAGGATCTCCGGTACTCCTTGTGGGACACCGGAGGCGGGTACACCGCGCAACCGCCCCTCACCGAGGAGGCGATCGCGAAGGCCCAACGGCTGCTGGACGTCACGCTTCCCGACTCCCTGCTCGACCTGCTGCGCCATCGGAACGGCGGCGAGGTCGCAAAGGACTGGAACGCCTTCCCCGTCGGCGGGCCGACCTCCTGGAGCACCGACCACGTCCCCTTCGACCGCGTGATGGGCATCGGCGGCCGCGAGGGGACGCTCTCCCCGCTCGACAGTCCCTACCTGGTCGGGGAATGGGGGCTCCCCGCCGGAGTGGTCCTGGTCTCGGGTGACGGACCGTGCTGGACCGGGCTCGACCACCGGGCCCGCGGCCGAGCCGGGGAACCATCCATGACCTGGTTCGAGGCCGACCTGAACACGGAGCTGGTGCCCGCTCCGGACTTCCGGTCCTTCGTCGAGGGCCTCACCGCCGCCCGTGACCTCGAGTGAGGCCCCGCCCCGTCCCGGCGGGGCGAACACCACCCGGTACGCCCCTAGAGCATCCGGCCCTGACCGCCGCCGACCGGGCCCAGGGTCCGACGGATGCGCGCCACCGTGCGCGGGTCGGCGAGCAATTCGTCGACGAGCACCGGCTCGCCCTCCCCGCTGGTGAGCGGGATCCGCCAGTTCGGGTACTCCGTGCTCGTGCCGGGCTGGTTCTGCATCCGCCGCTCCCCCACCACGTCGGTCAGCGCCACACCCAGCATCCGCGCCGGGGTGGCCACCAGGTAGGCGTGCATCGCCGCGACCACCGAGGCGGGATCGGTCACCGGATCCACGTCCTCATCCAGCAACCCCAGCTCCACCAGCAGCGACCGCCACCGCTCCACACGGGCCTCGGAGTCGGCCAGCTCCTCGGACAGGGGCCGGTCGAGCAGCCCCAGCCGGTCACGCAACTCGACGTGCTCACCCGACAGGAACGACGCCACCGGAGGCAGGTCGTGGGTGGCGACCGTGGCCAGGCAGTCGGTACGCCACTCCTCCGGGCCGAGTGGCTCGCCCTCGGCGTCCTGCTCGAACCACAACACGGAGGTGCCGAGGATTCCCCGGTCGGCGAGGTGTTGGCGTACCCAGGGCTCCACGGTGCCCAGGTCCTCGCCCACGACCACCGCGTCCGCGCGGCGGGCGGCCAGGGCGAGCGTGCCCACCATGCCCTCGTGGTCGTATCTGACGTAGGTGCCCTCGGACGGGTCGGCGCCCTCCGGCACGCACCACATGCGGAACATGCCCATGACGTGGTCGACGCGGACCCCGCCCGCGTGCCGCAACGCCTGGCCGATGATCTGGCGGAAGGGCGCGTAACCGAGTTCGGCCAGGCCCCGCGGGTGCCAGGGCGGCTGCCCCCAGTCCTGACCGCGGCGGTTGAACTCGTCCGGTGGCGCGCCCGCGTGCAGGCCGCCCACCAGCGCGCCTGCGTACATCCAGGCGTCCGCGCCGCCCGCCTGCACACCGATCGCGAGGTCGTGCACGACGCCCAGGTCCATGCCGCCCGAGCGGGCGGTGATCTGCGCCTGCGAGAGCTGTTCGTCCAGCACCCATTGCAGCCAGCGATGGAACTCCACGGCCGGCCAACGTTTGAGGGCCTGCTCCCCCACCGCGCGCGCCTCGACGTCACGCAGGTGGGCGGGCCAGGACCGAAAGTCACTGCCGTACTCCTCGGCCAGGGCGCACCAGGTGGCGAACTCGACCAGGGGCTGGCCCTCGCGTTCGAGGTAGGTGCGCAGGGCGGCCTCCCGACCAGGGGCCCGGGGCACCTGGAACAGGACCTCCAGCGCGGTGCGCTTGGCCTCCCAGACCGCGTCCCGATCGAGCAGGTCGGCGGTGCGGCCGCGCTCGCGCAGGGGGCGGGCCAGACGTTGGATACCCTCCCGCTGGGCGGGGTCGAGCCGGGCGTACTCGGGGATGTCCTCCACACGGACGTAGAGCGGGCTGGCGTAGCGGCGGCTGACCGGAAGGTAGGGCGAGGGTTCCAGCGGGCCGACGGGCTCGGTGGCGTGCATCGGATTGACGAGCACGAAGTCGGCGCCGAGGTCGCGCGCGCCCCAGTCGGCGAGTTCGGCCAGGTCACGCAGGTCACCCGTGCCCCATGAGGCACGGGAACGGACACTGTAGACCTGCGCCATGAGCCCCCACAGACGGCGGTTCCCCCGCAGGGCGCTGGGTTCGATCCGGTCGGGGACCACCAGCAGCGGCGCGTCGTGTTCGGCTCCGCCGTCCTCGACCCGCAGCGTGTGCACACCGAGCGGGAGTCCGGGATCGAAGGGCAGCACGGAGCCGTCAGCGGTCTCGACGGTGCTGCGCGAGCCCTCCGGCAGGACCAGGTCGGGCCCCTTGCCCTCGCGGACGACCACGGCCGGGGGCAGCAACCGCCGCCGCCCGGCGTCGGAGACCGGTCGCTCCGGATCCACCCCCAGGGCCGCCAGGACATGGCGGATCGTGTCGGGGCTGACGGACACGCGCTCGCCCCGCCAGTCCTCGTAGGTGGTCGCGACACCGTACTGCTCGGCCACGCGGGCCAGCTGAACGTCCCTCACAGCAACCGATCATGCCCTACCCGGGCCCGTGTACACCGGAGGACCGCCCGGCGTGGGGCCAGAACGTCGGCTCGGCTCTGCCGTAAATCCGATCGCCGCCCGTCAGCGCGCTGTGCATAATGAACGGGGTGCTGTCCAACTACCGGCGTGTCTTCGCCGTTCCCCATGTCCTGTCCCTGCTGACCTGGTCACTCGTGGCGCGCTTCTACATGCCCGGGTTGATGATCGCGGTCACCTTCCTGGTCGAGGAGTGGACGGGGTCCTACACCTTCGCCGGGTTGGTCGCGGGCGCCTTCACCCTGGGTATGGCGCTGGTCGGGCCGCTGCGCGGCAGGATGGCCGACCGAGGTCGCAGCGACCGGCTGGTGCTGGTGTGCGGGGTGGTGTTCAGCGCGGGTCTGCTCGCGCTCGCGCTGATGCCGGGGGCGCTGTGGTGGCTGGCGGTACCGCTGGCTCTGTTCTCCGGGGTGTTCGGCTCCCCCGCGAACCAGATCGTCCGGGCCCTGTGGCCGCGGCTGACCTTCGGCGCCGAGCGCAACGCGATCTACGCGGCCGAGGCGACCACGCAGGAGCTGCTCTTCGTCTTCTCCCCCGTGCTGACCGCCGGCGTGGTGGCCTACGCCGGTCCCCGGTGGGCACTGGCGCTGCTGTCGGTGCTGGCGCTGGCGGGCGCGGTCGGGTTCGCGCTCTCCCTGCGACGGGCGGGGGTGAGCAGCCCCGTCCCCGGTCAGGACGCCTCGGCCTCCTCGGGGACCGCACCGAGGAGGAGCCTGCTGCGCTACCCGGCTCTGTGCGTCCTGCTGCTGATGTCCCTGCTGCTGGTCTGCGGGATCGTGGGTGTGGACCTGGTCGTCGTGGCCTGGGCCAACGAGTTGGACTCACCCCATTACGTGATGGTGCTGGCGTCGGTGTGGGCGCTGGGTTCCCTCGTGGGCGGCGCGGTCGCCGGGGGGTTGAAGGGGCGGCCGCGGCTGATGCGGCGAAGTCTGGCCACCGCGCTGGGCCTGTCGGTCCTGGTGCCGTTCATGCCGCCGGTCGTCCACCTTCCCACCCCGCTGTGGATCACGCCGTTGCTGTTCCTGTCGGGGGTGGCGATCGCGCCCACCGTGGCGGCCGTGATGGGTCGGCTGGGCGACGTCTCCCCTTCGAACCGCCGCGCCGAGGCGTTCGGCTGGTTGGCCTCCGGGATGGGTGTCGGCAGCGCGGCCGCGGGCCCGATGATCGGGGCGTTGATCGACGGCTTCGGGGTGGCGGGTGGCGCCGCGGGCGCCGCTGTCGTGGCGTCGCTGGCCGCGGCGCTGAGCGTGTTCGTTCCCGCGTCCGGCACGGAGGCGGAGTCCGGGGCCGAGCCCGCTCCGGAGGGGTCCGTGGCGGGCGCCGCCCGGAACGTGGACACGGCGCGGGAGGGCGCCTGATCCTCGCCCGGGCGGACCGTCCGTAGGGGCCGCGACCGCCCCCGTGCCGGGACCGGTGCCCCGGAGCCGCCCTATCCCAGCCCCGGCGGGACGCGGTGCGCCCAGGGCCGGGCCTCCTCCATCTGGGCCGACAACGACAGCAGCGTGCCCTCCCCGCCCATCCGGCCGGTGAGCATGACCCCGATGGGCAGTCCGTCCGGCGACCAGTGCAGGGGGACGCTGACGGAGGGCTGTCCGGAGACGTTGTACACCGACGTGAACGGGGTGAACTCGGTCATACGGCGGAACTCCTCCTCCGGGCCGCCTTGGTCGAAGTGTCCGATCGGGACCGGCGGCAGTGCCAGGGTGGGGCTGAGCAGCACGTCGTAGGGCTCGGTGGCGGTGATCAGTGAACGCACCCCACGCTGGAGCCGGGCGCAGGCCGCGATGTAGTCGGGGACGGGTGTGGCGCGGGCGCGTTCCCGCAGCCACCGGGTGATCGGTCTGAGGTCGTGCTCGCGGTCGGGGTCCACGGGGCTGGCCGAGGCCATCGCGGCCCAGAGCACGCCGAAGTCCTCCGGGAAGGTTCCGCCGAAGTGGGCGTCGCCCGGCGTGGGGATCTCCTCCACCTCGTGGCCGAGCTCGACGAGCAGGTCGCTGGCGGCGTCATAGGCCGCCCGGACGTGGGGGTGGACGGGGGCGTCGACGCTTCCGGCGTCGGCGTAGCGGCCGACGCGCAGACGCCCGGGGGCGCGGCGCGCGTGGTCGGCGAAGGTCTCACCCGGGGGGAGCGGCGGGGCGCCGTAGAGGTCTCCGGACCGTGCGCCGGCCATGGCGTCGAGCAGGAGCGCCGCGTCCAGCACGGTGTGGGTGAGGGGACCGGCCGTGGACAGGCCGACCAGGTCGGGTTTGAGGGGACCGCCGGAGATCCGCCCCCGCGTGGGCTTGAGGCCGAACAGTCCGCACGCGCTGGCGGGGATGCGCAGGGATCCGCCGCCGTCGCTCCCGTGGGCGGC
>NZ_ANBC01000673.1 GCF_000341125.1 Nocardiopsis lucentensis DSM 44048
GCGGCTGGGCGGGGCGACGTCGTTCTCGGTGTAGCAGGTGGACCCGAACTCGGGGGTGTTGGTCTTGCCGAGGAGGAGGGCTCCCGCGAAGCGCAGCGCGGCGACCGCTCCGTCGTCGAAGGGCGCCGGCACGGGGTCGACGGCCCGTGAGCCGAAGGTGGTGGGTGATCCGGCCAGCAGGTCCAGGTCCTTGATGGGAAGTGGCACGCCCAGGAGTGGGGGCAGGGTGTCCGGCGTGTCGCGCATGACGCGCTTCTCCGCATATCGGGCCTGTTCAAGCACGTGTTCCGGACTAACCGCAACGAACCCGCCGTAGGTCGGATCGAGTCGCTCGATCCGGTCCAGACAGTGCTCAGCGATCTCACGAGGGGACAGCTCTCGACGGCGCACCAGGTCGGCGAGTCGGTGTGCCGGAAGTTCGTGGATCTGGGTCATGATCCACCAGATTAGCGGGCACGCCACGGGGCACCACGGGAGTGGCGGCCCCTCTCTAGAGAGACCGTCGAAACGGTGGTTCTTCCCCGCGATCCGGTTCCCGAACACCCCTGCGGCCCGGAAACGCGGGAAGAAAAGTGTGAGAAGTCATGCACTAGGACTCGGATATGGATGGAACTAACCTGTCCGACGTGGAATCGGCAACGACAGAGAACGATCGCACCCAACCGAACAGCACACCGTCTCCGGCGGAAAGCCCAGAAGAGCTCTTTTTTCCCAACCAACGCAAGAAAACCGACAATTCGGGCGCACGGGCACTCTACGGAACCCTGAAGTCCAACGACACCGCCCGTAAGTGGGCCATCCGCGCGGCTGTCGCCGCGGCGGTCGCGCTGGCACTCGGCCTACTCGCCTCCGACTGGCGGATCGGCGTCACCCTCGGCCTGTTCACCCTGGCCGGGATCACCGTCTACAGCGCCCGGCGCGAGTCCGAGATCCCCCGGTGGCGCAGACCCTCGGCCGCCCAGCGCAAGACCGAGGTCCAGCTCAAGGTGATGAAGCAGCTCGGCTACCGCGTCCTGCACGCGCGCGCGGTCCCCGGCGGCAACGGCCAGATCGACCACTTCATCGTGGGCCGCCGCGGCGCGTTCGCCATCGACTCCGAGTCCTGGGACCGGCGCCTGCCCCTCCGCAACAAGCTGGAGAAGCTCTACCACGGCCGCTTCAGCAAGAACGAGCGGATCGACGAGGCGCTGGAGGAGGCCGAACGGGCCACGGAGCTCATCAACCGGGAACTGGGCCGCGAGATCAAGGTGCGCGCCGCGCTCGCCATCTACGGTCCCGGGATGCCCTGGGACAGCCACCGGCTGCGCGGCGTCGACATCATCACCGGAACCAAGGTCCGCAAGTGGCTGCGCACGGGCCGGGACCGGTTGAACGAAAGCGAGATCGAGGAGATCTACGAGGCGGCGAAGAAGGTCCTGCCGCCTCGCCACTGAAACCGTCCGCTCAGGGAGGGCCCGGGAGGAGCCACGGCGCCGTGGTTCCCCCCGGGCCCTTTCGCGTGTCCACACCCCCACCAGCGCACCCGATCCGCCGCGCCGCGATCGCCCACCCACAATCTCACGATCCGGACAGCCCGTCTTTGACTGCGAGACCGCACCACCGCTTCGGGGCGACTACCATCGAGGGGAAACACCCGGAACCGATGGGAGCCCACCCCATGCCCGCGCTACGCTCACGCACGGTCACACACGGCAGGAACATGGCAGGCGCACGCGCCCTCATGCGCGCCACCGGCGTAGAGCGCGAGGACTTCGGCAAGCCCATCGTGGCCGTGGCCAACAGCTTCACCGAGTTCGTTCCCGGACACGTCCACCTGCGCCAGGTCGCCGACGTGGTCGCCGGCGCGATCCGCGAGGCGGGCGGGGTGCCGCGCGAGTTCAACTCCATCGCCGTCGACGACGGCATCGCCATGGGCCACAGCGGCATGCTCTACTCGCTGCCCAGCCGCGAACTCATCGCCGACTCGGTCGAGTACATGGTCAACGCGCACTGCGCGGACGCCCTGGTGTGCGTCTCCAACTGCGACAAGATCACGCCCGGGATGCTGCTGGCCGCGCTGCGGCTCAACATCCCCACCGTCTTCGTCTCCGGCGGCCCCATGGAGGCGGGCAAGGTCACCGTGGTCGACGGCACCGCCACCACGGTCCGCAAGCTCGACCTGATCAACCCGATGATCGCCTCGGCCGACGAGAGCGTCTCCCAGGCGGAACTGGACGAGATGGAGGAGGCGGCCTGCCCGACCTGCGGGTCGTGCTCGGGCATGTTCACCGCCAACTCGATGAACTGCCTGACCGAGGCGATGGGTCTGGCCCTGCCCGGCAACGGCACCGTGCTGGCCACCCACACCGCGCGCCGCGCCCTGTACGAGGACGCCGGACGCCTGGTCGTCGAGGCCGCCAAGCGCTACTACGAGGACGACGACGCCTCCGTCCTGCCGCTGTCCATCGCCACCCCGGCCGCCTTCGGCAACGCCATGGCCCTGGACGTGGCCATGGGCGGCTCCACCAACACGATCCTGCACCTGCTGGCCGCCGCGACGGAGGCGGGGGTCGACTTCGGCCTCACCGAGATCGACGCGGTCTCCCGCCGCGTGCCGTGCCTGTGCAAGGTCGCTCCGAACACGGAGAAGTACCACATCGAGGACGTCCACCGCGCGGGCGGCATCCCCGCCATCCTGGGCGAGCTGGCCCGGGGCGGCCTTCTGGACACCTCCCTGCCCACCGTGCACGGCAAGACCGTCGGCGAGTTCATCGCCGAGTGGGACGTCGCCACCGACACCGTCAGCGACGAGGCCGTGGAGCTGTTCCACGCCGCCCCCGGCGGGAGGCGCACCACCAAGGCCTACTCGCAGAGCACCCGCTGGGACAGTCTGGACACCGACCGCGAGAAGGGCTGCGTCCGGTCCGTGCCGCACGCCTACACCAAGGACGGCGGCCTGGCGGTGCTCTTCGGCAACCTCGCCCCCGACGGCGCGATCGTCAAGACCGCCGGTGTGGAGGAGGAGCTGTGGACCTTCTCCGGCCCCGCGAAGGTGTTCGAGTCCCAGGAGGACGCGGTCGAGGGCATCCTCACCAAGCAGATCGAGCCCGGCGACGTGGTCGTCATCCGCTACGAGGGCCCCAAGGGCGGCCCGGGCATGCAGGAGATGCTGTACCCGACGAGCTTCCTCAAGGGCCGCGGCCTGGGCAAGGCGTGCGCGCTCATCACCGACGGCCGCTTCTCCGGCGGCACCTCGGGGCTGTCCATCGGACACGCCTCGCCGGAGGCCGCCGCCGGGGGCGACATCGCCCTGGTCGAGGACGGCGACGTCATCAGCATCGACATCCCGAACCGCGGCATCGTGCTGGAGGTCGCCGAGGACGAGCTCAGCGCCCGCCGGGAGCGACTGCTCAAGGAGCTGGGCCGCTTCCAACCGCGCGACCGCCAGCGCCCGGTGACGGCGGCGCTGCGCGCCTACGCGGCCATGGCCACCTCCGCCTCGACCGGTGCGGCGCGCGACGTCTCACAGATCGAACGCTAGGCGGCGCCCGTCCCGGTCCCGCGCGGGACCGTGGTCGGGTGCCCCCGAACCATCAGCCCCTGACGGTGACCGCCCCAGGTCAGGAGCAGCAGCCGCCCCCGCAGCACCCTCCGCCACCGGAGGGCGCGGGGGCGGCGGCACGTCCGCCCACGGCCACGGTCGACAGCAGGCGCACGGTGTCGTCGTGGCCGCGCGGACAGTCGGCGGGATCGCTCGCGCGGGCCATCGGGCGCGAGACCTCGAAGGTGGTGCCGCACTCGCGGCAGCGGAAGTCGTATCTGGGCATGCGGTCAGAATACGGCCCCTCGCCCGCCGAACGGATGCGGCGGCCGGCCCCGGGGCCGCGCCTCCCGCGCGACCGCCCTCCGCCCCGCCCGTGTCCGGGCGGGGCGGAGGGCGAGGGGGTACCGCGGGGCCGGACGGGGACGCGTGGCCCCGGCCCCGGGGCGTCAGGCCGCCAGGTGGGCCATGTAGGGCTCCCACTGGGGGTCGCCGTGCAGGTCACCGTTGATCAGCCGCCAGTGCGGACCCTTGGGCACCTTGGGGGTGATGTGCAGTTCCCATCCGAGCTCGTCCAGGAACTTGTCGGCCTTGCGGTGGTTGCACGGCTTGCACGCCGCCACCACGTTCTCCCACACGTGCGCCCCGCCGCGGCTGCGCGGGATGACGTGGTCGATCGTCTCGGCCTTCTTCCCGCAGTAACCGCAGGTGTGCCGGTCCCGCCGCATGAGGGCCACCCGCGTCAGCGGCACCCTGCGCCCGTACGGAACACTGATGTAACGTCTGAGCCGGATGACCGACGGCACGTTGTACGACCGCGTGGCCGAGTGGAGCACCGCCCCGGCCTCGTCTCCGTGCACCACCTCCGCCTTCTCCCGCAGAACGAGCAGGATCGCCCTGCGCAGGGGAAGGGTCGTCAGTGGTTCGAAGCTGGCGTTGAGCAGCAGCACGTGTCGGCGGGCGGTCGGTGGGCCACCCTCCCGGCCGCTTCGGGCGCTCATCGCTTCGCCCCGGCCGCCGCGTACAGCGGCCGTGTCTCTTCCCCGGCCAGCCGATAGGCCAGCCAGGAAACCTCCCTGTGCACCGATCCGAGGATCGGTGGTTCCGTTCGCCTTGCCACACGGACCTCCCGGTGGTTTCCGCCGAGCTCGCGTCCCGCATTCAGTTTGCGTGGTCAGACCGCTTCAGCGCCACCCCAATTTTCGGCAGGACGCCCGGAAAGCGCGTATCGCCGCTTTCCTCCACTCATTGTGCGCCGCCCACACCGCGTTTCACGGTGCCGCCGCGCCGAACACCGGGCGTGAGATATGGGTGGATAGGGTGCGAAGTATGCGTGAACTTCGCTACCCGCCGGCAGAGCGGCTGGACATCGTCGACAACCTGCACGAACACACGGTCGCCGACCCCTACCGATGGTTGGAGGACCCCCAGACCGCCGCGACCAAGGAGTGGTCCGCCGCCCAGGACACCCTCTACTCCACGGCCTCCTCCGGGTTCGGCGCGCGCGACTGGTTCGGTGAGCGGGTCCGGTCGCTCATGGGCGCCGGGCACGTCGGCGCTCCCGTGTGGCGGGGCGAGCGCCGATTCTTCTCCCGTCGCACGGCCGACCAGGAACACGGAGTCCTCCACGTCCAGGACGGCGACGGCCCCGAACGCGTCCTGATCGACCCCGGAGCCCTGGACCCGAGCGGACTGACCACCCTCGACGCCTGGAAGCCCGACCGCTCCGGACGGCTGCTGGCCCACCAGCTCTCCGAGGGGGGCGACGAGGAGTCGGCCCTGCGGATCATGGACGTCGACACCGGTGAGACCGTCGACGGACCGATCGACCGCACACGCTACAGCCCGATCGCCTGGCTGCCCGACTCCTCGGCCTTCTACTACGTACGGCGGCTGCCCGCCGACCAGGTCCCCGAGGGCGAGGAGGGCTACCACCGGCGCGTCTACCTGCACCGGCTGGGCACCCCCACCGACCAGGACGTCCTCATCTTCGGCCAGGACCGCGACAAGACCGAGTACTTCAGCGTCACCGTGAGCCGCGACGGGCGCTGGCTGATCCTGCTGGCGGTCCGCGGCACCTCCTCGGCCACCGACATGTGGATCGCCGACCTGTCCGAGGGCGGCCCGGGCGCGCCCCGGCTCGTGCCCATCCAGGAGGGCGTGGACGCCGCCCTGTCCGCACACGTGGGCCGGGACGGACGCCTGTACCTGTACACCGACCGCGACGCCCCGCGCGGACGCGTGTGCGTGGCCGACCCCACCACCCCCGGTGCCGAGCACTGGACCACCCTGGTCGCGGAGGATCCCGAGGCGGTCCTGGAGGACTTCGCGATCCTGGACGGACCGGAGATGGAGCGGCCCGAGATCCTGGTCGGCTGGAGCCGCCACGCGATCAGCGAGGTCACCCGCCACGACCTGGCCACCGGCGAACGACTCGGCGAACTGGAGATGCCGGGCCTGGGCTCCATCGGCGCGCTCATGGAACGGCCGGAGGGCGGCCACGAGGCCTGGTTCGGCTACACCGACAGCACCCGCCCGTCATCGGTGTACCGCTACGACGCCCGCGGCGGCGCCGTGTCGCACTGGGCGGACGCGCCCGGACGGATCAGCGACCTGCCGGACGTGCGCACCGAGCTGGTGACGTACACGTCCAAGGACGGAACCCCGGTGCGCATGCTCGTGGTCTCGCCCGCCGAACCCGCGGACGGTCCCCGACCGACCATCCTGTACGGGTACGGCGG
>NZ_ANBC01000674.1 GCF_000341125.1 Nocardiopsis lucentensis DSM 44048
CTGGCCTGGGTGCGGGCCGGAGGCGTGTACGCCACCGCCAACCTGCGCGGCGGACTGGAGGAGGGCGAGGAGTGGCACCGCGGCGGGATGCTCGCCAACAAGCAGAACGTGTTCGACGACTGCGCCGCGGCCGCCGAGCACCTGGTCGCGACGGGGGTCACCACTCCCGAACGGCTCGCGATCATGGGCGGGAGCAACGGCGGGCTGCTGGTCGGCGCGATGGTCACCCAGCGCCCCGACCTGTTCGCCGCCGCGGTGTGCTCGGCCCCGCTGCTGGACATGGTGCGCTACGAGGGCTTCGGTCTGGGCCAGCTGTGGAACGTGGAGTACGGCAGCGCCGACGAACCCGAGGAACTGGGGTGGCTGCTGGGGTACTCGCCCTACCACAACGTCCGTGAGGGCACCCGCTACCCGGCGACGTTGTTCACCGTGTTCGACAACGACACCCGGGTGGACCCCATGCACGCCCGCAAGCTGTGCGCGTTGATGCAGTGGGCCACCTCCGCGTCCCCGCAGGAGCGTCCGGTCCTGCTGCGGCGCGAGTCGGAGGTCGGCCACAGCTCTCGCTCGGTGAGCCGGAGCGTGGCGCTCAGCGCCGAACAGCTGGCCTTCCTCGCCCACCATCTGGGGGCGTCGGTGGCCTGACCGGCGGCTTCGGCCGTCGTGGGGAGATCCACGACACACGCCAGGAGCCCGGTCAGTGGAGCGGTCTCCCGGGGGGATTGGGACAATCGGTGAAGTCCGCCCCCCAGGAGCCGCCCACGAGAGGAACCAGGACGTGACACAGATCGAGACCGCGGGCAACGGGACCGAGACCCTGCCGCAGCGGCACGTCCACCTGGCCCAGGTCCGCTACGCCGACCTCGACCCCCAGCACCACGTCAACAACGTGCGGATGCTCACCTACCTGGAGGACGCCCGGATCTCGTTCATGCGCTACGGCGGCATGGTCGAGGAGGGCGAAGAGGTCTTCGGCGCCATGGTCGTGGCCCGCCAGGAGGCGGACTACGTGGCGCCGCTGCTGCCCAGGAAGGACCCTGTGCGGGTGGAGCTGTGGGTGACCGAGGTCCGCAACGCCAGTTGCACGCTGGCCTACGAGATCCGCGACGACACGACCGTGTACCTGCGCGCCAAGACGGTGCTGGTCGGGTTCGACGTGCCCACGCAGAGCGCCCGGCGGCTCAACGGCACCGAGCGTGCCTTCCTCGCCCAGTACTCCTGAGCGAAGGGGTGCCGGGCCGCCCGGTCCCCTACTTCAGGGAGATGGAGACGGTCTCGCCCCCGTCGTCGTCGCGTCCCTCCTTCGAGGCCACTGACAACGACGTCGGGTCGGCCACCGCCGGAGCCGTGGCCTCCTCCGGGACGTTGACCATGCTGTGCGCCGCCATGACCATGTACTCCCACATCTGCCGGTCGAGGACCTCGTGCAGTTCCAGGGAGTCCATCGCCGCGCGCATGAGCTCCAGCCAGCGGTCACGCTCGGCGGCGCCGATGCGGAACGGGAAGTGGCGCATCCGCAGCCGCGGGTGGCCGCGCTGTTCGTTGTACGTGCGTGGACCGCCCCAGTACTGGATGAGGAACAGGCGCAGGCGCTCCTCGGCCGGGCCGAGGTCCTCCTCCGGGTACATGGGCCGCAGCAGGGGGTCGGCGGCAACGCCCTCGTAGAAGCGGCGGACCAGGCGGGTGAAGGTCTCCTCCCCGCCCACGGCCTCGTAGAACGTCGTTCGCACCGGCCCCTCGCCCTGGTTCTGGTGATCATCTCGCGCGGAAGTCATCGCCCACCAGGGTATGCGACATCCCCGGCTCCGGTCTGGGGGTCGAGGCGATGGGAATATCCCCGGCCCGGTCCGCCCGATCGCGGCTCTCCCCGCCCTCAGACGCCGCCCCGCAGGAGAGCGGCGAGCAGTCGGGCTCGGACGCCGCCGGGCAGGTCCTCGTCGCGGTCCGGCCGCCAGGTGCATCC
>NZ_ANBC01000675.1 GCF_000341125.1 Nocardiopsis lucentensis DSM 44048
GCTCGGCCCGCCGGGCGTGGGGAAGAGCATCCCTGGTACTTCGTCGGGGTCGATGACGTCCAGGTCCACGTGGAGCAGGAGCGGCCCGTCGGGGAGGTCCTCGGGTCCGACGTCGGCGACGGCCCGCTGCCGAACGGCCGACCCGCGCAGGTACTCGGCCTCGGGCGGGTCCAGGTCGCGTCCGTCCACCAGGAGGAGTCGCCCCTCGGGGATCCGCCGCAGACCGAGGCCGTCGGTCGCGGGGTCGGGCCGGTATCCGGCCAGCACGCGCAGCGGGATCCCGCCCGCGTAGCCGGAGGCGCTGGTCTCCATGGTCTGGACGTCGCCGTGCGCGTCGAACCACACGGCGGACGGATCCACGCCCGCCCTCTGCAGTCCGGCGGCGGTCCCGAGCGCGACCATGCAGTCACCGGACAGGACCGTGGGGCACCGACCGGCCCGGACGTGGTCCGCGACGCGTTCGGCGACGGCCTCGTGCAGGACCGCCATGCGGCTCCACACGTCGGCGTCCGGCAACCGCGCGATCACCCTCTCCGTGTGCCCGCGCCACGGAGGCCGGAAGTCGGGCAGGTACTCGTCGAGGTGGTAGGGCACCCACAGAATCGTCATGACGGGACGATAGCGACATCCCCGTCGGTCGGTACACCGGGTTTCCCCGTCCCCGCGGGTCCGCGGTACGCGCAAGGCCCCGCGGACCAGGCCGGAACCGGTCCGCGGGGCCTCGCGCGCGACGGGTGTCAGTCGCGGGTGAGCTTGCGGTGCGTGACCGCGTGCGGGCGCGCGGCCTCCGGGCCCAGGCGCTCGATCTTGTTCTTCTCGTAGGACTCGAAGTTGCCCTCGAACCAGAACCAGTTGGCGTCGCCCTCCCACGCGAGGATGTGCGTGGCGACGCGGTCCAGGAACCACCGGTCGTGGGAGGTGATCACGGCGCAGCCGGGGAAGTCCAGCAGCGCGTTCTCCAGCGACCCGAGGGTCTCCACGTCCAGGTCGTTGGTGGGCTCGTCCAGGAGCAGGAGGTTGCCGCCCTGCTTGAGGGTGAGCGCCAGGTTGACGCGGTTGCGCTCACCACCGGAGAGCACGCCGGAGGGCTTTTGCTGGTCCGAACCCTTGAAGCCGAACGCGGCGACGTAGGCGCGGCTGGGGATCTCGACCTTGCCGACCTCGATGAAGGTCTCGCCGTCGGAGATGGTCTCCCAGACGTTCTTGGTGTCGTCGATCCGGCCGCGATACTGGTCGACGTAGGAGATGTCGACGGTCTCACCGACGTTGATCTTGCCCTCGTCGGGGGTTTCCTCGCCGACGATCATCTTGAACAGGGTCGTCTTACCGACACCGTTGGGGCCGATGACGCCGACGATGCCGTTGGGCGGGAGCGAGAAGCTCAGGTCCTCGATCAGGACGCGGTCGTCGAAGCCCTTGGTGAGGTTCTTGACCTCCACGACCGTGTTGCCCAGGCGCGGACCCGGCGGGATCTGGATCTCCTCGAAGTCCAGCTTGCGGGTCTTGTCGGCCTCGGCCGCCATCTCCTCGTAGCGCTGGAGGCGGGCCTTGCTCTTGGTCTGGCGGGCCTTGGCGTTGGAGCGGACCCACTCCAGCTCGTCCTTGAGGCGCTTGGACCGCTTGGCGTCCTTTTGCCCCTCGACCTTCAGACGGGCCTGCTTGGTCTCCAGGTAGGTGCTGTAGTTGCCCTCGTAGGGGTAGAACTGGCCGCGGTCCAGCTCCAGGATCCACGTGGCGACGTGGTCGAGGAAGTACCGGTCGTGGGTGATCGCGACGATGGTGCCGGGGTACTTGGCCAGGTGCTGCTCCAACCAGTTCACGCTCTCGGCGTCGAGGTGGTTGGTGGGCTCGTCAAGGAGCAGCAGGTCGGGCGCCTCCAGCAGCAGCTTGCACAGGGCGACGCGGCGCTTCTCACCACCGGACAGCTGGGTGACGGAGGCGTCCCCGGGCGGGCAGCGCAGGGCGTCCATGGCCTGGGCGAGCTGACTGTCCAGGTCCCAGGCGTTTCGGTGGTCGAGCTGCTCCTGGAGCTTGCCCATCTCCTCCAACAGGTCGTCGGAGTAGTCGGTCGCCATCTTCTCGGCGATCTCGTTGAAGCGGGTCAGCATCGCCTTGGTCTCGGCGACCCCGTCCTCGACGTTCTCCAGAACGGTCTTGTCGGGGTCGAGACGGGGCTCCTGGGCGAGCAGGCCGACGGTGAAGCCGGGCATCAGACGCGCCTCACCGTTGGACGGCTGCTCGATGCCGGCCAGGATCTTCAGCAGCGTCGACTTACCCGCACCGTTGGGCCCCACGACGCCGATCTTGGCCCCGGGCAGGAACGACCCCGAGACGTTGTCAAGGACGACCTTGTCGCCGTGCGCCTTGCGCACGTTTTGCATGGTGTAGATGTACTCCGGCATGTCTTCCAGACTAGGGTGTCGGCGCCTGTGCCGAGACCTGTCCGGATGCCGCTGCACGGCGGTTCTCCGGGGCTCGGCGGGTCACGCACTGGAACGCCTCGCACGGGCCCGATCTTCCCGTCGGAGCGATGCGCGTGCGCGACCTCCACCCGGCGACCGGGTGGGGAGCTCGTCGTCGGTCCACGCCCCCGTCACTCCCCCAGGGTGCCGGTCACCCGTTTGCCGCGCTCGCCCTCGGTGGTCGTGAAGCTGTCGACCGCCTCACCGTGGCGGGTCCTGGCGACGTAGTCCAGTCGGGCGCCTCGACGGCCCGTCGACCGTGCCGTCCCCGTGGCTCAGGGCGTCAGTGCCGCACTCACCCGGGACAGCCGCTCCGGCGACCACGCGAAGTGGTTCCCGGGATTGCGGGACGACCAGCCTCCGTCGTTGGTTCGCGAACCGTCCTCGGTCGTGGTCCACCGCACGGGACCCCACGGCCCCTGGCGTTCCAGGAGGGCGGCCGCGAGCGCGTCGGGATCCTCCACACCGGTCCGGGACCGCAGCGCAGCCGCCAGGCGTTCGGCGGCCCCATCGGGCACGGCGGAGTCCCCGAACGCGGGCAACAGCAGGAGCAGGCGGCTGTCCGGGTCATCGGTGCTGCCGCCGGGGAGGGTGTCGGCGGCGGCGACCAGCTCCGGCCAGGACAGCCCGGGACCCATGAAGTGCCCGTCGACACAGGCGAGCGGTTCGGCCCGGTCCCACCCCGGGCCGTGCAGGAGGAAGTCGGTTCCCGGGTCGTCGTCCCCGGTGCGGTGGACGACGTACAGACGACCACCGGTCAGCGGAACGGTGAACGTCGGCCAGGCCCCGTTCTCGTGTAGACGCTGGTGGAAGTCGTCCGCGGCGTCGGCGTCCGCGCCGAACAGCAGCTCCTCGGTCTCCTCGTCCTCCACCATGGAGTACAGGTGCCCCAGCCAGAACAGGGGCTGGTCGACAAGTTCGGGACGGTGGGTCAAGGGATCGTCGTCGTAGCCGGGTGGCCGGTCCGGGTGCGAGCTCGCGTTGTCCGCCATGCGGCCCAGCATGCCACCCGCCGGTGACACCGCCGGGGGCGGGCAGCGCGGGAACCCGGCGGCGCGGAGACCCGGCGACGTATCAGCCGAGGACGGCCGTCACCGTCCAAGGACCCGGAACCTCCGTGAAGCGGACCGCGGCGCCCGCGCGGTCAGCCACCCTCACCCCAGTCCTCCTTCCCCTCCGCCCACCGGGGCGCGGCCTCCCGCCACCGGCGCACCGGCAGCCCCCAGGCCAGGGCCCGGTTCATGAGCAGCGCCATCGAGTACCCGGGATCCGCGGTCAGGGCGACGTCGAGGGCGGCCGACGCCAGCGCGCGGTCGTCTCCCTGCCAGGCCGCCACCGCCAGCAGTGCGGCCGGAGCCGCCCGCAGGCGTTCGGGAACGTGCCGCGTGACCCGGCTCCAGAGCCGCTGGTGCGCCTCAGCGCTCGTGGCGGTGATCCTGGCCCACACCTCGTCCCGTACGCGCGTCTGTGTCAGGTACACGCCCAGCGCGGCCAACCCCTCCGGATCGGTGACCCCCTCCGACCGGTACTCCGCGCGGACCGCGGCGCGGACTTCGGGCAGCCCGAGATCGACGAGGGCGTCGGAGCCGCGGACCACCCGCTCCCGAACCCGTGCCGCCACCTCCTCCGCCGCGGCGGCCACCACCGTGCCGACGGAACCGGGGACCGGTTCGAGGAGGGAGCGCACCCGCGCGGCGTCGGTCGCGGCCGTGTGGAACGGCCTCAGGGGCGCGATCCCGCGCAGGACGGCGTCGGCGGGGGCGGTGGACCGGTCCACGTCGACCACCGTGCCCTCGGGCGGACAGCAGGAGGGGTCGGAGCAGGTGTAGGACCAGTAGCGGCCACCGATGACCCGGAGCGCGTCCAGGACGGTGATCCCGCGCTCCCGCGCCGCCGCCAGCAGACCGTCGACGTGCGGAGTGACCAACCCCGGCGGCCCGAACGCCACGATCAGCAACGTGTCACAGCGCTGCGCGGCGGCGTGGTCGACGGCCGGGGGCGCGCTCCGCGACCCCGGAGGTGTCCCGTCACCGTCCAGGTCCGCGCGCAGAACCGCGCGCACACGCCCGTCCCGGAGCGCCAGGACCACGATCCCCGGGGCGGGCGGATCGCCCGCGAGGTAGGGCAGGGCGGCGATCACGTCGGTCGGGGTGGTGAGCCTGAGCGCGCCGAGGGGGCCGTCTGGCGGGCCGGTCGCCGTGTTGGCGGGAGGACGGGGCGGGGGGACGGGGGTGGGCTCGTCCCCGAGGCGGGAGGGGTCGGCGCCGTGCCCAGCGGCGCCGTGGCGGTCGGGATCGCCGTGGTGGTCGGGATCGCCGTGGTGGTCGGGGTTGAAGGGATCTACCGGGTGTCCGTGATGATCGAAGCGCATGGTTCAACGGTGCGTGACCGATCTGTGACGCGCAATGGGCATCCGGGGCTTGTGGACAACCCGCCCGCGCGGGCCCGCGAACGCCTGGCGGCCCCGGATCACCGCCGACCACGGCCCGCGCACCGACGCGGACCCGGGCCGTGCGAACCGCACGGGGAGCGTCCGTGTGGGACCGGCCGGTCCACCGGCACGGCGGACCGGGGAAGGACCGAGGGCCGCGGGAGCGCGGCAGACCCTTCTTCCGGATTCCCCGGTCAGTCGACCTCGCCCACGGGACCACCGCGGCCAGGCAGACCGCCGCCCTCCCTCGGGCCGGGGATCTTGTTCGGCGCCCCCGGACGACCGGCGGGCAGGCACACCCGGTTGCGTCCGGTCTCCTTGGCCCGGTACAGCGCCAGGTCCGCCGCGGTCAGCAGTTCCACGAGGTCGTTGCCGTGCTCACCGATGACCGCGGCCCCGACCGAGACCGTGATGGACACCGGAACGTCGTCCACCGAGATCTCCATGCACCCGACCTGCGAGCGCAACCGCTCCGCCGCCTGCCACGCCTCCGATGTGTCGGCCCCGGGCAGCAGCACCACGAACTCCTCGCCGCCGAAGCGGCCGAGCAGGTCGGACTGGCGCAGCTGCTGTGCGATGGTCGTCGCCACTCCCAGCAGCACCTGGTCGCCGAACAGGTGCCCGTGGTTGTCGTTGACCCGCTTGAAGTGGTCGATGTCGATGATCAGCACGGCCGCGTACCCCCGCTGCGCGCGCGCCCTGGCGATCTCCACCGACGCCTCCTGCTCCCACGTCGGCGCGTTCAACAGCCCCGTCTTGGGGTCGGTGCGCGCCGCCATCTGCAACTGCTGGAACAGCAGGCTGCGCTGGAGGAGCAGCACCGGCGGGACCGCGATGGCCAGCAGGAACAGGGTGAGCTGGGCGAGGATCGCCACGGTCACGCCGACGCATAATTCGACGGCGTCGACCGTGCACGCCTCCCGGTCCCACATGGGCCGCAGCGTCGTGCCCGGCCCCATGCTGATCCGCGCGGCCAGAGCGACCAGGAGCGTGTTCAGCACGGTGAACCCGGCACAGCACAGAACCGCGATCAGCACCCCCGCGCCCGTGGCCAGGCTGTCGTGCGCCTCCGACGCGCCGCCCATCGCCTCCCACAGCCCGTCGGCGGCCACCCGGTGCCACACCACCGACGCCAGGAAACCCGACAGCCCGATGGCCGTGGCGTTGAAGACCCTTCGGTGCGCCAGAGCCCGCCTGGCCCGCAGCTGCAGCAGCAAGAACACCGGGATGGGGACGATGAGGGAGTACACGGGCGGCAGGAGCAGCACGACCGGGAACCACCACGCGCCCAGCAGGTCGCGCGCGAACCCCGCGGGCACCCCCAGACGGCGGATCGCCTCCACACAGATCCCCGCGCACATGGTCAGCGCCAGGAAGGTCACCACGTCCGCCAGAGTCACGGTCGTCAGTGCCGCCGCCGCCCCGAACAGGAACAGCGCCGTGAACAGGAGCAGTCCCATGTAGACGATCAGGCCCCGGGGTTGCTGGAGGATCGGCCAACGCGACCGTTCCCCGGCGGCCGCGTCCTCCGCCGCCAACGGCTTCTCCGAGATACTCACGGCTCCATCCTCCCTCCCTGTGTCACGCTCCGCAGTCCGACCCCTACACGTGCTACTGATAGGCGAACCACCTCCTTCGGTTCTCCCTTCGACGACCCGATTTCACGCTGAGTTCCGCGTCGCCGCCACGTGACAGTCGGCCCGGCCACCACAAGCACAGGTGAGTACGTCAGCACGGCACGACGCGCCACCCCCACCACTTTACATTACGTTGGGTAATAGCTTAATTGCTGATTGTATGATCGGCGCAGGCAGCGACTAGATTGGCTCGGGATACCCGGGGAGCGCGGGGCGGGGGTGGAAACCGGGCTTCGAGACGTTCTACCGTAGGATCCGGCTTCGATGGCCGTTTTCGGACACGAGGTGCCGACCGACCCAGCGTCCCGCCCCTTGGGGGACCGGCACCGCCCGATCGGAGGAGGACACATGTACAACAGCGTGCACTGGACCTGAGACCCGACACGGCAAGACCCGGGGGCGGGTGGCACGCGACGTGCCACCCGCCCCCGGGCCGTTCGGACGGCCCCCTGGAACCGTCCCCCATCCGTGTCCGCGCCCGACGGAGCGGGACCTCAGGGCCTCACGACGACGCCCTGGCCACCTCGTGCGCGGCCCGGAACGCGCGGTACCGCGCCAACTCGGCCTCCATCGGTTCGATCACCCGCTGGCGCGCGATCGCGGCGACCCGCTCCCCGGCCGCCCGCTCCACCTCCTCGCGCCGCTGGACCGCCGCGACCTCGACCAAGTTGCCGCAACCCACCCCGGTCAACCAGCCGACCAGCAGGGACGCCGCCACCAGGGCGCCCGAGTAGCCGACGAACACCGGATCGTCGAACATCACCATCCCGGTGAAGCCGCCCGCGATCCAGCTCGACAGCGCCACCATCGCCCACACCAGACCCAACCCGGCGAAGGCCAACAGGGCGTACTGCGCCGACCGCGCCACCCTCCACCAGGGCTGGTACTGGTCGGGGGCGCCGACCGCGCCCGAGACCGCATCGCCCAACTCCGCCGGAAGCTCGGCGGACCCACTGAGCGCGGCCGTGCGCATACGGCGCCGCCACAGCGAGGGCATCCCCTCCGAAACTCCGTCCGCCGCCTCCCCCAGAACCGTCTCCAGTTCGGCGGAATGCGCGTCGATCGGACCGTTCACACCCGTGTCGCCGTCGTGGCGCAGGAAGTCGAGCTGGACCGCCGACAGCGGGTCCTTGCGCAGCTTGCCCGCCATGCGGGCAACCGGCCAGCCGACCTCGCGCCTACCGCGCTTGACGTCGTTGGTCTCGGTCACGTCGGCCACGGCCCTGACCCCGGCCGCCCCGGCGAGCCCGCTTCGGACGCGCTCGGCCACCGGTTCCGGCACGGTCTCGGGGATCTCCCCCTCGCCGTGGAACTCCTCGAAGGCCACCACGACCTGGTCCAGGTCGGCGACCAGGCGGTCCACCAGGGCACGGCGTTCGCGAACCGTCTCACCGAGGAACTCGCGCAGGTCGCGGATGCCCTTCCCCGTGACGGTCGAGGTGGTGATCACCCGGGGGTGCACACCCGCCTCGGTCTCCATCAGGCGCCGCAGATCGGTCAGCAGCTCCTCCAGCTCGTCCGGTTCGACCCGGTCGACCTGGTTGAGGACCGCGACCGTAACGGCACCGTGCCCGGCCATCCGGGCCAGGTAGCGGTGGTGCACGGCGGCATCGGCGTACTTCTGCGGGTCCAGGACCCACACGAGCAGGTCCACCGACCCGATGAGCCGGTCGGCCTCGGCGGTGTGCATACTGCGCACGGAGTCGTGGTCGGGCAGGTCGAGCAGGACCAGCCCGGTCAGCTCGGAGTTGCCCGCGTCCAGGACGCCGGTACGCGAGTGACGGTAGCGGGTGGGAACACCCAACCAGCTCAGGAGCGCGTCGGCCCCCTCATGGCCCCACACGCAGGCGTGGGCCTTGGACGTGGTGGGGCGAGTGACGCCGGTCTGCGACAACTCCAGGCCGCACAGGGCGTTGAACAGCGATGACTTCCCGCTGCCGGTGCCGCCGGCCAAAGCCACAACGGTGTGCTCCCCCGACAGCCGCAGACGCGCACCCGCGTGGTCGAGCAGCTGCGTGGAACGGGAGACGACCTCCTCGGGCAGGTCGTCCTGGCCGAGTTCGGTCAGGGTGGACAGGGCGTCGAGACGCTCGACGAGCTCGGCCCGGGTGACCGTCTTGGCGGACCGCCAGTGGTCGTGCGTGGTCGGACGGTACTCGTCGTCGCCCTCGGCGTCCTCAGAGCCCCGGGCGGCGGTCCGCTCGGAGGCGTCCGCACCGTCCACGCCGGATGCGTCGGCCTCGGGGACGGCCGGCTCCGCGACCGAGGTCTCGGGAGCGGACTCGGCCCTGGACAGGCCGGTGCCCGGATCCGCCGCCAGATCGGACTCGGCGGCGCCCACGGCCCGGAAGGCACCGGAGACCGCCGACGGCCCGGGGACACGGCGGGGCAGAGGCCCGCCGTCCTCCTGCTCGGCCACCGGCCGCGCACCCGTCTGGGCGGTCACCCGGGGATCGGGGGCCGGTTCGCCGCCCTCCTCCCGGACCGGGGCGTCCTGATCGGCTCCCGCGAGCCCGACCGCGGGCCGATCGTCACTCCGTTGACCGTCACTGCGCTGTTCCACAGGTGCCTCAGCCGCATCAAAGGCCTCAGGCGCCTCAGACGAGACCGCTCCGGCGGAACCGCGATCCGCTTCGGCCACGTCACCGTCCCGTCCCGGAGCCGGAACCCACTCCGGAGGTTTGGGCACCACGGGGAAGGCCCCGGTGGTGCGTCCGGCGATCTGGGCGTCCTCGGCCGCCTCGGCGAGACTGCCCACCCATCCGGCCAGACCGTCCGGGTCGTCCCCCTCGTCCTGGCCGTCGCGGAGAATCCCGGTCTCACGCGCGCTGCCGGCCTCACGCGCCCCACGCACACCGCGCCGGCCCCGCTCGCCCCTGGTTCCGCGCGCACCGCGCGTCCCGCGACTGCCCCGGGAGTGGGCGACGCTCCGGGCGCCACGGCGCTCCCGGTCGCCCTCACCCGCGTCCTCGCTTCGCTCCTGGCCGACCCCGGCCACGTCGTCGGCGATGTCGGCGCCCTCCGGGGCCAGGTGGTCCCGGACCTCACCCGGCTCAGGACGACCACCGGGGTCGCCCCCGTCGCCGAGATCGCCAGGGTCATCGTGGGGGCCGCCCGCCTGACGCGCGTCGGGGCCACCGCTCCCATCACCACCGGGCACGTCGCCACCGCGAGCCGCGGACACGCGCGCGTGCCGCCCCGGGCCCCGACGGGGAGCGTCCGGTTCCCCGGCCACCCCCGCCGGCGCCGCGTCCGGATACCCCAGGATCCCGTCGTGCGCGGCCTCCGCCAGGGGCTGGCCGGCACCGGGGCCGGAACCGGACCCACGGCCGGGGGGTTCGGGAACCGGCACCGTGTAGCCGCGCCAGGGGCCGTTCTCGGCCGACGCCGACGCGCCGCGCGGCGCCTGGTCGTCACCCAAGGCTTCGGACCGGCCCGTCGGTTGGACCTCGTCCCCGGAATCGGAGGGACCGGTCTCCCCGGTCGCCCGCGCGGGGTTCCACTGAGTCGTCATCGTGAAATCTCAAGGTTGTACGTGGCCTGATAGAGCTGGACGGCACTGTCCTTCGAGGGGATCCCGGCCGATGCCAGAGTGCTGTCGAAGGGCTTGCGCTCCTGCGCGAGCAGCGCCTCGACACGTCCGCGCAGGTTGTCACGGGCCGCTGTGCCCATGCTACGGAGGGACTGCGCCCCGAACAGCCCCTTGAGCAGTCGCTGTGGGGAGGGCCCCGAGGACTCCGCGGCGTGCGCACCGCCTCCGGACCGGGACCGCTCGTATCCCAGCAGATCCATGATGAGGACGAGCGCGACGATGTCGTGGTCGAAGGTGACGAACCGGGCCACCGAACGCTTGGTCGCGCCGCTGGCCGCCGTCATCTGCGCGACCTCGGCCTGCCACTCGGCGAGCTCCTTGCGGAACCGCTGGGCCAGGAGCCCTCCGCCGGGAAGCGCGAGCGCCTTCGCGGCGAGCTCCTCACCCCCCGGCATCTCCCGCCACCGCGCCTCGATCTCGTGCCCGGCCCGCTCGGACGCCGACACCACCAGCGCCGACAAGGAATCGCGCACGGCCTCCTCCAGCGCACTGACCCGCTGCCCCCGCTCGAGCGACTCCGCGCGGCGCCGCCGCGCCCGCTTGCCGCGCAGCCGCAGACTCCTGGCGAGCTCGCCACTGGCGGCCACCTCCTGCCACCGCGCGAGGAGGGAACCGCTGAGCAGGGAACCGTCACCGAGCCCGGCGTCCACGTGGCGGCGCGCCCCGTCGTAGGCGTCGTCCACGGCGGCGCTGAGCACCTGGCCCGCCTCCACCTGCGTCTCCACCTGCCGAGCCAGTTCGGGCACCCGGGAGCGGAAGCTGTCGATGACACCGACGAAGGTACGGCGCGAGACCCGGTCGCGCTGGTCGGCCTCACCCGCCACGTCCGCCAGGTAGGTACGGATGTGGTCGGCGACGTTGGCGGTGAAGCGCTCGCCCTTGACCTGATCGGTCTCGGGGATCGCGAACCGCGCCGCCGCGCCCAGACCGTTGGCCTCCAACATGGCGCCGAAGTGGTCGAGCAGCTGGCGGCGGCCCTTGCGCGGAACCCGGGAGAGCACGACGGCCAACGACGTGTCCCGGTCGCGCGCCACCTGGAGGAACTCCCACACGCGCGCGTCGGCGTAACGGGTGCTGGTGGTGACGAACACCCACAGGTCGGCCGCGTCGAGGAACTTGGCGGCGAACTCGTGGTGGGCGGCCACCGCCGAGTCGACGTCCGGGGTGTCCAACAGGGCGACCCCGCGCGGCATCGCCTCACTCGCCGCGAGCACGAGCATGCCGTCCTTGCCCGGCATGGCCAACCCCTGCTGGCGCACCCGGGGCAGCGCCGGAATGAAGGACGCCTCACTGAACCAGTCCACGTCGGCCGGATTGCACGCCAGGACCGGACTGTTGGTGGTGGGGCGACGCACGCCGGTCGTGGTGACCTGCTCACCGACCAGGCTGTTCACCAGCGTGGACTTACCCGCACCGGTGGAACCGGCGACCGCGATCAGCAGCGGGATGTCGGGCCGCCGCACCCGGGGCAGGACGTAGTCGGACAGCTGCGCCAAAACGTCGGCCTGAAGCACCCGCCCCTCCTCCGCGGCGGGCAGGCCGTCAGCGAACTCCAGGTCGCGGATCTGGACGCGCAGCGACTCCAGAACCCGCTCGAAACGGTCGTCCTCCCAGGTGGAGGCGCGGTGCTTGGCCGGTCCGGGATCTGTGGGAGCGGCGGCACCACCCGAGCCCCCGCGGGCGGCGGTGCCAG
>NZ_ANBC01000676.1 GCF_000341125.1 Nocardiopsis lucentensis DSM 44048
AGCGGGATGGTCGGAGGTGGCGGCCGGTCCGGTACCGAACCGGTCCGAGGCACCGGAGCCACTGGCGTCCGGTGCGGCCGACGGCCGGGTCATGATCGGTATGCCCTCCTCATCGGTGCTGACGGTCCCCCACCGCACGGACGCCGAACGCCGCTGGCGGGGGTCTCACTGGAGATCGCGCCCGGTCGCCAGTCGACGCGTCTCGAACTGGGTCCCCGTGTGCAGTATGTCAAGATCCCGCGCCGTTTTGACCACTTCTCCAATGATCACCACCGCCGGGGGCCGCACTCCGGCCGATCGGACCGAGTCGGCGATGTCCGCCAGCGTACCCGTGACCGTGCGTTGGCCAGGCAGCGTGGCCTCCTGCACCACCGCCACGGGGGTATCCGACGGACGCCCGTGATCCACGAGCGCCTCGGCGATCGCCTCGATCCGCTCGACCCCCATGAGCACGACCACCGTTCCGCCCGCCCGGGCCAGCCCCCGCCAGTCGACGGTGGAGCGCTCGTCCCCCGGAGCCACGTGCGCCGAGACGATGTGCACGTCCTGGGCGACCCCCCGGTGCGTGGCGGGAATGCCCGCGCTCGCCGGAGCGGCCAGCGCACTGGTCACACCGGGGACCGCGATGACCGGCACACCCGCGGCGGCGCAGGCGGC
The DNA here is from genome assembly GCF_000341125.1 of Nocardiopsis lucentensis DSM 44048. Classification (GTDB taxonomy): domain Bacteria; phylum Actinomycetota; class Actinomycetes; order Streptosporangiales; family Streptosporangiaceae; genus Nocardiopsis; species Nocardiopsis lucentensis. The sequence continues at coordinate 658 of NZ_ANBC01000676.1, forward strand.
GGCCTCCTCCCCACCCCGGCCGAAGAGGAAGGAGTCCCCGCCCTTGAGCCGGACCACGAACCTGCCCCGACGGGCGCGGTCGACCAGGACGTCGTTGATGTCCTCCTGGCTCATCGACCGGCCGTAGGGGATCTTCGAGGCGTCGACGATCTCCACATCCGCCGGGAGGCGGTCCAGCAGCGAGGTCGGCGCCAACCGGTCGACCACCACCACATCGGCCTGGGAGAGCAACTGCTGCCCGCGGACCGTGATCAGGCCGGGATCACCCGGCCCGCCCCCCACCAGCGCGACACCACTGAACCGCTCACGGCCGCGCCGAGCGTCCAGGGTGCCGTCGGCGAGCCCGTCGGTGATGGCGTCACGCAGCCCCGCGGCCCTGCGCGGGTCACCGGAGGCGACCACACCGACGGTGATCCCGCCCGCGGTCCCGGTGGCGGGCGTCCAGGCCGAGGAGACGTGCCGGTCGTCGGCGCGCACGCACCACACCCGGGCGGCCTCGGCCTCCTCGGCGACCGCCGCGTTGACGTCAGGGGCATCGGTGGCGGCGTGCACCAACCAGAAGTCGGGGGCCTCGGGACCCGACACGTCACCGGGAGCGTAGACCCGCCGCTCCCACGTGATACGCCCCGCGGCGGCGAGGTCCTCCAACGCGGCCGAGACGGAGGGCGCCACCAGGGTGACGCGCGCACCCGCCTCCAACAGGACCGGGACGCGACGCCCGGCGACCCGTCCCCCTCCGACCACGAGGACGTCGCGGCCCTTCATGCGCAAACCCAGCAGATAGGTCACGGTCGCGCCCCTTCCGTCGTCAGTACCGGCCCCCGGCGACGACGGCGGGGTGCGCGGACGGTAGTACCCCATCGCGCCGCCGGCGATGTATCGCGATGGTGTGCATCACCTTGTCAAAGCGGTATTACACCTGAGTAAACCGGTGCGCGCGCCCAGTGTGAACCCGACCGCACCCGGCTGCGGCACGACCGGGTACGGGCACCTCGGGCACGGATCCCTCAGTCGAGAGTGGACACGCCCGCGTCGTCGAAGGTCGCCACATCGCGCAGGACGCGCGCCGACGCCTGAAGGATCGGCAGCGCCAACAGGGCGCCCGACCCCTCCCCCAGCCGCATCTCCAGGTCCACCAGCGGGCGCAGGCCCAGGTGATCCAGGGCGAGGGTGTGCCCGGGCTCGCTGGAACGGTGGCCGGCGAAGCACGCCTGGACCGACTCCGGGGAGATGGCCGCCGCCGCGAGCGCGGCCGACCCCGCGATGACCCCGTCGAGCAGGACCGGAACACCCAGGGCCGCACCGCCCAGGACGAACCCGGCCAGGGCCGCGTGCTCCAGACCGCCCAAGGCGGCGAGGGTGCCGATCGGGTCGGCCGGGTCCACGGGATTGGCCGCCAGGGCGCGCCGCACCACCGACACCTTGTGCTCGAAGGTCGCGTCGTCCACACCGGTCCCCCGACCGGTGGCGTTCTCCGGCTCGGCCCCGGCGAACGCGCACACCAACGCGGCGGCCGGCGTCGTGTTGGCGATCCCCATATCCCCGGTGACCAGGCAGCGGTTCCCCGCCGAGACGAGGTCCCGAGCTACCTCGATACCGCTCTCCAACGCCCGCAGGGCCTGCTCACGGGTCATCGCCGGACCCCGGGTGAGGTCGGCGGTACCGCGCGCCACCTTGCGGGGCAGCAGACCGGCGGCCCGGGGCAGATCCCCGGCCACACCCACGTCCACGACGGTCACCTCCGCGCCGACCTGGGCGGCGAAGGCGTTGACCACCGCGCCCCCGGCGAGGAAGTTGTGCACCATCTGGGCCGTGACCTCCTGCGGCCACGGGGTCACCCCCTGGGCGTGCACGCCGTGGTCCCCGGCGAACACCGCGACCGCGACCGGTTCGGGGATCGGCGGCGGGCACACGCCCGCCAGCCCGGCGAGCCGGACCGACACCTCCTCCAGGACCCCGAGCGAGCCCCGCGGCTTGGTCATGCGGTTCTGCCGGTCCCTGGCCTCCTCCACCGCGCGGGTGTTCAGCGCTCCGATGGCGGCGATGGTCTCCTCCAGCAGACTCGTGGGCTCCTGGCCGGGCAGACCGCGACGGCCGTAGCGGTCGCGGTGCACCGCCCAGGACAGGGGGCGTGCGCCCACCGCGCCGTCGGGTCCGGCCGCCGGCTCGACGGGGAACTCCTCGACGTAGCCGACGCAGAGGTAGGCGACCACCTCCAGGTGCGGGGGAAGGTCGAGGACACGGGCCACGTCGCGCTCGTCGACGTGACTGATCCAACCGACCCCCAGCCCCTCCGCCCGCGCGGCCAGCCAGAGGTTCTCCACGGCGAGCGCGGGCGAGTACCCGGAGCTCAGCGGCTGGGCGTGACGGCCCAGGGCGTGGCGGCCGCCCCGGGAGGGGTCGACGGTGACGGCGATGTTGAGCGGGGCCTCGACGATCGCCTCGACCTTCAGGCCGGTCAGCGCCCGGGCCCGGGACCCGGGCAGCGCACGTGTGTGGTCGTCGCGCTCGGACTCGGCCAGGTCGCGCACACGGGCCCGCACGGCGGGGTCGTCGATGACGACGAAGTCCCAAGGGCGCGCGTCACCGACGCTGGGCGCCTGGTGCGCGGCCTCCAGGACGCGTGTGAGGACGTCGTCGGGGACCGGGGTGGAACGGAAGCCCCCGACCACGTCGCGGCGCTCGTTGATGGCCCGGTAGACGGCGGCGCGCTCGGGGTCGCCGTAGGCGTGGTCGGCCGGGGGGCCGGAGGCGGTGGGCGCCGTGGCGGCCTGGGGGCGCGGACCGGTGTGCCCGGGCTCCGGGCGGGGCTCGGCTGCTTGCTGTGCGTGCACGGTGTTGCTCTGCTCCGCTTCGGTGGTCGTGGGACGCGGCTCCGCGGGTCCCGGTGCGGTGGTTCGCGCGGGTGGTTCGGCGGCGGTGGGCGCCGCCTTCGAGGTACGCCCGTGGTCGCGCCCGTTCCCTTGAGCCGGAGCCGGGGCCCGGTCACCACCCCGGAACGGGATGACGTTGGGGCTCGGCCGGTCGTCGGCGGGGGTCGGTGCGTGAGCGGAGGCTCCACGCGACCGGGTGGCCTTGGGTTCGGCGGGCACGGACTCCCCCTCGGCCTCCGTGAACGCGACGGTGTCCGCGGGTGCGACGTCCGCGGGTGCGACGTCCGCGGGGTCGGAGACACCGGGCTCGGAGGAGTCGGCCTCGGAGGGGTCGGAGGGCTCCGCGTCGGCGGGTCCCCGGTCCGGGGCGGTGGGGGTCTCCTCCGCGCCCGTGGGGGCGGCGGATTCCTCCGGGAGGCGCTCGGCGTCTCCCTCCCGATCCCCGGGGCCGGGTTCGGCGACCGTCGGGATCGGTTCCGTGGGCGCGGACGTGGTAGGTGCCGGGGCGGACGACCGCGGGGGCTGGCGGAACGGGTTCGTTCCCCCACCTCGCCGGGGTTGGGTTCCGCGCCCCGACTCGGGCAGCCCCTCCAGGAGGCCGCCGAGACCCGGGGCCGCCCGCCCGCCCCGTTCCCGGGACTCCTCCCGGCCGCCGTCACGCCGGGCCGACCCGCGGTCACCGTTGGTCATGATCGCTCCCCGAAGAGGTGTGCCGACTGCCCTTTGTCCACCTGATCCGACATAGACCCGTAAGCGTAGTCCGCGACGTTCGTTCCGTTCACCCGGGTCCCCACCGGTCGCTCAGGCCCCCACCGGGGATGACCGCCCCAACCGCTTTCCGGGTCCACCGTCCTCCCTCGAGGATGCCCCGACCTTCGGGTTGGGGAGAAATCGGAGAGCCCCAGCCACGGGACAGCGGCGGCCAGACCGTCCCGGGCCGTGCGTCGGCCACCCCCGGTCGGAGCGGGTCGGACCACAGGCCGGAGGCGCCCCGCAGACGTCGAAGCCCGCCCCGGCGCACCGGCGGCACCGACGGCGCCCGACGATCCAGAGGCACCGTGCCCCGCCGGGAGGAACGTACCCGGCGCGCCGAAACCCCCTACGGGCACGAGCTTGTGCAAGGCTGTGCGAACCTCCCCACGCCCCCGGGAAGGGCCCGCACCCGGCTAAGCGTCGGGCCGCCGACGCCGGGTTCGTGTCCCGCCGCCGGCGGGGCCCACCGACCTCCTCCCGCTGAGAAGGACGAAGCATGCGACGCCGTTCATTCCTCGCCGGTTCCACCGCCCTCACCGGCCTGACCGCCCTCGGCGCGACGCTGCCCGCGCGCGGTCCCGCCCTGGCCGACACGGCCTTGAAGATCCCCCGTGTGATCGCCGAGCCCTTCCCCGGATCCGACGGCCTCGTCCGGCCGGGCACCCCGTTCGACGTGGTAACGGTGACCCGACCGGTGACGGCCGCCACCGAACCCGAGATCCGCTTCGAGACGGGCGCGGGCCTCGGCACCTGGGAACCGCTGCACCTGCACACCTCGGGCCGGGACGACCGGGAACCCGTCTCCGCCGCCGTCGTCCGCGCCCCCGAGGGCGCCACGGGCTACGAGGTGCGCGGCGGCGCCCGAACGTCGGCGCTGAACCTGAGCGACGGGGAGGCACTGCGGTTCGACGGCCCCGCCCGTACGTCCCTGTCAGCCCCGGATGACGGCTACCAGACCCTGGGCGGCTCCTCCGGACGCCCGTCCGTGCGGTTCGTGACCCGCGCGGGCTGGGGAGCGGACGAGTCGTACCGCTTCGACGACGAGGGCAACGACCTCTGGCCCGCCGAGTTCCACCCGGTGCAGGCCCTCACCGTGCACCACACCGCGCTGGCGGGCAGCGGCGACCACGCCGCCGACGTGCGGGCGGTCTACCACCTGCACGCGGTCCAGCTGGCGTGGGGGGACATCGGCTACCACATGCTCATCGACCCCGACGGCACGGTCTACGAGGGTCGCCACTCGGGTGAGGACCGGGTTCCGGTCTTCTCGGAGTGGCCCAGGCCCGGCCGGGCCGCGTCGGTGACGGCCGGCCACGCCTACACGTTCAACCACGGCAACATCGGTGTGTGCCTGCTCGGGGACTTCACCGACGAGCTGCCCACCCAGGCGGCGCGGGACTCCCTCGTCAACGTCCTGCGCGTGCTGTGCTCGGTGACGGGCCTGGACCCGGCGGCGGAGATCGAGTACGTCCACCCGGGTACCGGCGCGGCGACTCCGGCCCGGACGATCTCGCGCCACCGCGACTGGCTGGACACCGAGTGTCCGGGCAACGCGTTCTCGGCGGTGTTCGACACCGAGATCCGACAGCGGGTCGTCCGCGGGCGGGCCTGACGCGGCGCCGGACGTCCGTCCGGCGGGTGGACGGGGTCGAGGAGGTCGCCATCTTTCGGGAACTCCTCCACCTTTGGCGCGTGGGAAGACGAACAGCACCTTTACGGCGTAGATCACATCAATGGGGCAACACCGCTCCCCTGCGCATAGGGTGTGCGCACCATCCGACGACCGAGGACCCACGACACCCATGCCCGAGACCCCGCCGCCCTCCCCCGCGCAGCGGATCCTGCCCTCCGTGATCCTGGAGACGGAACGGCTGAGACTACGCGCGTTCGTCGAGGAGGACGTCGACGACGTCTTCCTGATCTACACCGACCCCGCCCTCCAGCGGTGGGTCCCCCTCCCCGAACCCGGCGTCCCCTACACACGGGAGAACGCCGAGCGGTGGTGCGGGGAGGTCGCCCCCGCCCTGCGCGCCAACGGCGACGGGCAGCACTGGGCCGCCGTGGAGAAGGACACCGGCCGTCTGGCGGGATCGATCGGCCTGCTGCGCACGGACTGGCCCGCGATGCGGACCGAACTCGGCTACTCGGTCTCCCCGTGGGGCCGCGGCCGCGGGTTCGCGACCGAGGCGACCGTGGCGGTCTCGCGCTGGGCGATCGACCAGGGCTTCGAACGGATCGAGCTCAAGGCGGCCACGGGGAACGCGGGGTCGCGGCGGGTCGCGGAGAAGGCCGGGTTCGTCCTGGAGGGGATCGAACGCAACGCGATGCCGCTGCACGAGGGTCGCACCGATCTGGCCGCCTACAGCCTCGTGCCCTCCGACCTGGCCCGCTGAACGGACCACGGACACCGGCGGGAGCGTCCACGCCGCGCGTGGAGGGGTCGGCCCCGGGCACGCGGTACGGACCCGCGCCAGCGGCCGGAGGTCCTGGCGAGCCG
>NZ_ANBC01000677.1 GCF_000341125.1 Nocardiopsis lucentensis DSM 44048
CCGGACGAGACCTCCTCAGTCCCAGACCCGGGACAACAGCCACTCACCGGTCGCGGGGTCGTGGCGCAGTTCGTACACCCCCTGCGCGTGAGCGGTCCCCGCTTCCACCCGCCAGTGGCGCCGTTCGGGGACCCGGGGCGCTCTGGCCGGACTCCAGTCCATGCGCACGGTCACCCAGTGGTCGAGGATCCTGCGCACCCCGAACACCCGCCCGTTCCAGGTGAACCTGGTCGGACGCCCGGCGTCCTCGACGACCGTGACCTCCGCCCCGTAGTACCGCCCCACCGCACGTCCCCTCACCATCGACCGCCCCGTCCCGACACACGCCCCCGGACCGCCCGCCCGGGGGAAGAACAGACCGGCGTTCGAACGTGTGTTCTAACACTAGCGAAATCGGGGCGCCCGTGGAACCGTTTCGCGTGCGAACGCATCCACCCCGACGGCCCCCACGGCGGGACGGCCCGCTGACCGCACCGCCCGGACGACCCCGTGCACACCCCGCGGCCAGGAACGCCCCCCGACCGGACCGCCCGGCGCCACCCTGCCGGAACGCGCCGCCGCGGCGACATCGGTACGCTGTTGGACGCGAATCACCCGATCCATGCGAGGACCCCCTACTGTGACGTCGAACGGGCATCAGAGCGGCACCCCACTGCGCGCGGGGGACCCACGAGAACTCGATGGCTATCGGATCGTCAGCCGCCTGGGCAGGGGCGGCATGGGAACGGTCTACCTCGCTCGTGACGCCTCGGACCGCCCGGTCGCCGTCAAGCTCATCCGCCCCGACCTCGCCGACGACGAGGCCTTCCGCCGGCGCTTCGCGCGCGAGGTCGAGTCCGCGCGGCGGGTGGCCCGGTTCTCGACCGCGGGGGTGATCGACGCCCGCTTGGAGGGCGATCCGCTCTTCATCGTGTCGGAGTACGTCGCGGGTCCCAACCTCGACGAACAGGTCCGCGCGGACGGACCGATGGTCGGAGGCACCCTGGAGAGCCTCGCGTTGGGGGTCGCCGCGGCGCTCACCGCCATCCACGGCTCCGGGGTGATCCACCGCGACCTCAAGCCCGCCAACGTCCTGCTGTCCACCGTCGGCCCCAAGGTCATCGACTTCGGCATCGCCCGTGCGCTGGACGGCACGGACGGCGGGATGACCCGCTCCAGCGAACTCATCGGCACACCGTCCTACCTGGCGCCCGAACTACTCGACGGCCGCAAGGCGGGCCCGGAGGCCGACATCTTCGCCTGGGGTTGCCTGGTCGCCTTCGCCGGGACCGGGTCCGCGCCCTTCGACGCCGCGACCGTCCCGGCCGTGCTGCACAACATCACCTCCGCCCCTCCCCGGCTGGACGGTTTGGACCCGAGCCTGCACGCCCTGGTCACCGCGGCGCTCGACAAGACGCCCGCGAACCGACCGAGCGCCAAGCGGATCCTCGCCCGGCTGACCGGGCAGGACGACCCCGCGGAGGCCGAGGTCCGGCGCACCATCAGCACCTCCTGGGCATCACCGGGCGCTTCCCCGGTTCCGGGCGCGGCTCCCGACGGGGCGGCTCCGGAACCCGCGGACGGAACACCGCCCCACGGAGACGTGACCCCTCCGGGTTCGATCGCCCCGACCGGTCCCCCCAGCACGTACGGCGTGGACCCCACGGCACAGCTGCCCCAGGCGCCCCCCACACCTCAGGACCCGAACCAGATCCCGCCGACCGAGTTCATGTCGCCCCCTCCCCCCGGAACGGCGTACCCGCCCTCCGGCCCCCAGCCGACCCTGCACGGCGGTCAGCCGCCGCAGGTCCCCGGCTCGGGCCCCCAGCGCACCATGCACCAGGGCGGTCACCCCTTCCACCAGGCACCGGGCGCGGTCCCCGGATACCAGGGGCCGTCCGGCGGACACCCGCCCCAGATCGCCCACCCGCCCGGACACTCCCCGAGCGGGGGCCAGCACGGGTTCGCGACGGGCGGCCCGAACGGGCCCGGAGGGCCCGGAGGTCCCGGAGGGCCGCCGCCCGCCCCGCAGGGAAACGGCGCGCCCCGGCCCCAGCGTCAGCTCCGGCGCCGCAACGGCCGCCTCCTGGCCATCGGGAGTGGCGCGCTCGCGCTCGTCGTGGTCGCGGGCTTGGGCGGCTACGCCCTGCTGTCGGGCGGCGACGGACAGCCGGAGAACACGCAGGAGATCTACGGGGAGAACTTCGCGATCGACCCGGACTGGAACAACGGCGTCTACGACCCGGAGGACGAGCGGGACGACGGGTACTGGGCGGACCGCGGAATGCTGCTCATGCTCGACCCCGAGAACAATCCGAGCCGCGGGGAGATCACCCCCATCGACGCCGAGCTCCCCGAGTCCGTCCTGGTCAGAGCCACGGCACACGTGGTCGAGGGGCCCGGACAGGCCATGTTCGGGGTGCGCTGCTGGGACAACCGGGACCGGCGGGGCGAGGAGTCGCGCAGCATGTACGAGGCCCTCCTGCGCCACGACGGACAGCAGGCCGAGATCCGCCGGGTCGTCATGGGCGGCGACGACCCCCGCTCGGAGCCCCTCGACGAGACCTTCGACGTCCCCGGCTACGAGCCCTACCCCCTCTACGACGACGGGCGCGGCGCCCAGAGCACGGACGACGCGGACCCCTACGACATCGGCGCCGACGACCCCCTGGTCACCAACACCGTCGCGTTCGCGTGCGAGTACTCCGACGAGGGCGGCGAGGAGACGATGCGGCTGCGCATGTGGGTCAACGGGGAGCTCACGGCCGAGGCGGTCGACGACGACCCGCTCCCGGACGACGCGGAGGAACCCGAGGACCGGCACCGGGTGGGGGTCGTGCTCCGCGGCGGGCCCGGGAGCGCCCCGCTCGGCGTGCTCTACACGCACTTCTCCGTGCACGAGATCCTCCCCGACGAGTAACCGGGGCGCCGGTGCGCGACGGCGCCGGGGCCGGCTGGCATGATGCGGGCAGTCGGACCCAGCGAAGGAGTGGACCAGTGCGCGCCATCGTCATCGAGGAACACGGCGGCCCGGAGGTACTGCGGCTGACCGAGGCGAACGCCCGCGAACCGGGGCCGGGAGAGGTCCTGGTCGACGTGGCCGCCCGCGGGGTCAACTTCATCGACGTCTACCAGCGTGAGGGCCAGTACGACGTCCCCCTCCCCTTCGTCCCGGGGATGGAGGCCGCCGGTGTCGTCGCGGCCGTGGGCGAGGGGGTGCACGACCTGTCCGTCGGCCAGCGGGTCGGATGGGCGATGTCCCCCGGCGGCTACGCGGACCGGGCGGTCGTCAAGGCCTCCGTCGCGGTTCCGGTCCCGGACGACGTCTCCGACGAGCAGGCCGCGGCGCTTCTCCTCCAAGGACTCACCGCCCACTACCTCACGTACTCCGTGTACCCCGTGGCTGAGGGGGACACCGTCCTGGTGCACGCCGCCGCGGGCGGAACCGGTCTGCTCATCACCCAACTGGCCAAGGAGCGGGGCGCGCGGGTCATCGGGACCGTGTCCACCGAGGAGAAGGAACTGCTCGCCCGGGAGGCGGGCGCGGACGAGGTCATCCGCTACACCCAGACCCCGGTGGCGGACGCGGTGGGAGACCTCACCGGTGGCCGGGGAGTCGCCGCGGTCTACGACGGGGTCGGCCGGAGCACCTTCGACGCGAGCCTCGCGTCGCTGCGCCCGCGCGGAGTGCTGGCGCTGTTCGGTCAGTCCAGTGGGATGGTGCCGCCCGTCGACCCGCTGCGGCTGACCCAGGCCGGTTCGGTATACCTCACGAGGCCGTCCCTGGCCACCTTCGTGGCCGAGCGCGAGGAACTGCTGGGACGGGCGCGCGACCTGTTCGGACTGCTGGCCGGCGGGCGGCTCGACGTTCGGATCGGCGGACGCTACCCGCTGGCCGAGGCGGGACGGGCCCAGAGCGACCTCGCCGCCCGAAGGACCGCTGGGAAACTCCTGCTCGTCTGATCCCCGGGCCGGGGATTCGGGGGCTCGGCGGGCCCTCCCCGGCTCCCCGGCTCCGCTCAGGACTCCTCACGCGGATTCGGCATCGCGCCCATGCGGGCGCCCGCCCTGCGCACGTCGTCGCGTGCGTCGGCGACCGCGCGCTCGGCCGCCTCGGCGGCCTCCACCGCGGCCTGCTCCGACGAGGACCGCTCCGACTCGTCCCCCGCCGTGAGCCGTGCGGGTCCGGCCTCGGCCCCTTCCGCCTCCTTCTCCGTGGAGGGCACGGAGGCGGCGGCCTCGCCCGAGAAGGCGTGGGTGACGTTCTTGATCGCCTCGGTCAGCTCGCCGGGGATCACCCAGAACGTGTTGCCCTCGCCCTGGGCCAGGTGCGGCAGGGTCTCCAGGTACTTGTAGGCGAGCAGCTTGGCGTCGGCGTCGTTGGCGTGCACCGCCTGGAACACCCGCTCCACGGCCTTGGCCTCACCGTCGGCGCGCAGGATCGCGGCCTGCTGGTCGCCCTGGGCCTCCAGGATCGCCTGCTGCCGGGCGCCCTCGGCCTTGAGGATCCGGGCCTGGCGCTCACCCTCGGCGTGCAGGATGGCCGCGCGCTTGTCGCGGTCGGCCCGCATCTGCTTCTCCATCGCCTCCTTGATGGTGGGCGGTGGGTCGATCGCCTTGATCTCGACCCGGTTGACGCGGATCCCCCACTTGCCGGTGGTGTCGTCGAGGACGCCCCGCAGACGGGTGTTGATCTCCTCGCGCGACGTGAGCGTGCGCTCCAGGTCCATGGAACCGATCACGTTGCGCAGGGTGGTGACGGTGAGCTGGTCGATCGCCTGGAGGAAGTTGGCTACCTCGTAGGCCGCGGCCTTGGGTTGGGTGATCTGGTAGTAGAGGACGGTGTCGATGTTGACGACGAGGTTGTCCTCGGTGATCACCGGTTGGGGTCGTGAGCTGAAGACGTGCTCACGGAGGTCGAACTTGGTGTTGACGCGGTCGACGCCCGGGATGATGAAGTTCAGCCCTGGGTTGAGCGTCCGGATGTAGCGGCCGAAGCGCTCGATGTTGTAGGCCCGCGCCTGCGGGACGATACGGATCGCCGACAGCGCGATGGCCACGAGGATGACCGCGAGGATGACGAAGGGAATAACCGGGTCGATCATGTCCGCACCTGACCTTGGGGTCGTGGATGGGGAACGGGACTGTTCGCAGTTGCGGTACCCGTCGCCGGCTGGCTCAGGGCAGGGCCTCCCGCGGGTAGACCACGGCGGTGGCGCCGTCGATCTCCATGACGTCGACGTGCGTGCCGACCGGGATCACCAGGTCCTCGTCGATGCACCGTGCCGACCACTCCTCTCCGGAGAGTTTGATCAGTCCTTGGTCGCCGTCGACCTCCCGAAGGACGACGCCGGAGCGGCCCACCAGGGCGGCGGCGCCCGAGCGGGCGTCGGGTCCGCGGGTCATCTGCCTCTGGATGATCGGGCGGACCAGGACGAGACCGGCGGTGGCGGTCGCGGCGAACCCGATGATCTGCACGGCCACGGGCAGTCCGATCGCGCCCAGGAGCGCGGCGACGAGCGCCGCGACGGCGACGAGCCCCAGCACGAAGGTCAGTGTGAAGGCCTCGGCGATTCCGAGGGCGACAGCGAGGATCATCCAGATCAGCCAGTCAGGCATGTTCTGCGGCCCTCCCGCGACGTATCGGGTAATCCTTAAGCTACCCACACGAGACGGACGAAGCACGCGATTCAACGGAGTGATCGGCGGTGCGGCCGTCGATGCGGCGGGATGGACGAAGGATGAACGTACGTACGAACAGTGCTGGCTGAACGAACGTACGCAGAGCAGCCGGTCCGTGTCGGACGAACACGCGGCCGCG
>NZ_ANBC01000678.1 GCF_000341125.1 Nocardiopsis lucentensis DSM 44048
GCCCGCGCTCCGCGTCGGCCCGTGTTCGGCCGGCCCCTCGGGGCACGGGGGTCAGCGTCCGCCGGAGAACTGGTAGACCATCTGGTAGGTGGGCCGGTTCTGCCAGGCGATCGGCCACATACCGATCCCGCCGACCGCCTGGTGGACCACCGCGTCGGCGCAGACCTGATCACCGGACGAGCAGGGCCCGCCACCCGGGTAGACCTCCTCGGCGGGGACGGCCGCCGCGTCCGCGAGGGTGTCGAGCAGGACCGTGCGGCAGGAGTCGAGGTCTCCCCCTCCGCAGTAGGTCTCGCCCAGGGGTCCCCGGACCTCGTGGCCGAGCACGGCGCGCAGGTCCTTGTCGACGTAGGACCACCAGCCGTACTGGAAGGCCGAGCCGACGTGACCGTTGCCGGAGGGGG
>NZ_ANBC01000679.1 GCF_000341125.1 Nocardiopsis lucentensis DSM 44048
GGAGGGAGACTCGTCCACACGGGCCGCGCGGGTCAGCTCGGTGTAGAGGTCAGCGCCGAGCCCCGGCTCGAACTGCCCCCGGACCAGGCGGGGCCACCAGGCGTCGAGCACACGGATGGCGTCGGCGTGCGCGTAGTACCCGGCGTCCCGCTGGGGCTCGCGCCGCAGGGAGCCGGACTCGTGCCAGGCGCGCAGCTCCTCGACCGTGGCGGCCAGTTCGGGGTCGTCGACCTCGGCGGAGTCGATGACCTCCAGGAGCAGCGGCAGGACCTCCTGGGCCCGCAGGTCGGCGGTCCCGGCCTCCATCATCACCCGGGTGAGGGAGGCGGTGGTGAACCGGTGACCGCTCTCGACGAGTCCGGAGACACGCACGTCGAGGAGGTCGCCGCGGTGCACGGAACCGGTGGACCAGCCGGAGGTGTACCCCTGGGCGGGCTTGTTGTTCCAGTTGACGATGTAGTCCGGGTTGATCGCCTGGGGGTGGTCGGACAGCGGGTGGTAGTCGGCCCCGTTGGTCACCGGGTCCCAGCCCGACCAGCCCGCGCCGGAGGAGGCGTCGATCGGCAGGTTGGGGTTGGTGCCCTCGGAGCGGACCGGGTTGGCGCCGGAGTTGACGAAGGCGATGTCCTCGTCGTCGACGTAGTGCCAGTTGAAGGCGTAGCCGACGTCGTAGGCGGCCTCGGTGAAGGTCTCCGCCGAGGTGATCTCGTCCGGGTCGTTGAACCGCTGGAAGCCGATGATGGAGTCGACCTCCCGCATGTAGGTGGAGCGCAGCGAGGTGAAGGCGACCGGGGCTCCGTCGACGGTGGCGAAGGACCGCACGAGACCGTACTCGGAGCGCAGGGAGGTGAGGGTGTACCCGCCCGCCGGAGTCTGGTCGGCGACGGTGGGCTCCCAGTCGTTGGAGACGCTGAGTTCCTCGAAGGGGACGCAGTCGCCGGCGCTGTCGACGTAGGAGCGGGAGCCGGTGGTCGGAGTGGACCCGTCGGTCTCACAGAGGTCGACGGTGAAGGTGTCGGTGAGGTCCTGGCCCGCCGAGGTGGCGCTCCAGGCGTAGTCGACGCCCCGGCCCATCTGGACGTAGAAGCTCACTCCCGCGAACGAGGCGCCCCGGGCGCTGATGCCGGGGCCCTGGAGCTCCTGGAGCATGAGCAGCTGCGGGGAGAAGTAGCCGGTCTGGGGGCCCATGACGGCGACGGGGTTGCCGCTCTCGGTGTGCTCGCCGGAGACGAGCAGGGCGTTGGACATCCCGCGCGGGTCCGTGAAGCCGTCGGGCAGGACGCCGTCGTTGAAGACGCCCTCCAGGGAGTCCACGTCACCGTCCTCGGCCATCTCCTCGACCTGCTCCTGCTGGGACTCGGAGAGGTCGTCGAGCGTGGGCGGGTCGGCGGCGTCCTCGGGTTCGGCCTCCTCCGCCGACGGAACCGCCTCCGCGGCGAGCGGGTCGGCGGTCTCACCGGAGGCCGCGGAGCCGTACTCGTCGTGGACGATGTCGTAGTGCTCGACGGACCCGGGGTCGGGCACGACCTCGCCGACCGGGCTGTCGGGGGTACCGGTGTAGGGGAACTCGCCGTCGACGCTGACCACGGCCTCGGGGTCGTTCTCCATACGCCAGTCCGCCCAGAGCTCGGCGCCCTCCTCGGCGCCGTAGCGGTCCTGGAAGTTGGCCAGGACGATCGCGGACCGGACCTCCCCACCGCCGCCACCGCCGAAGATGCCGCCGACCATGGAGGCGATGCCGACCACGTCGGTGGGGGTGAAGGGTTCGATCTCACCGGCGTTGGTGATGGCGTCCTTGTGCCCGGTCAGGACGTACTCGCCGGGGAAGTAGCGGCCCTGGTCGGACTCGCGGATGTAGGTGTTGACGCCGTCCAGGTAGGCGTCGACGTCCTCCAGCGCCTGGCGTCCTCGCTCACCGCTGGCCGCGACACGGTCGATCTGGGCCTGTTTGTCCTCCTCGGTGTAGGGCGCGGTGCGCCACAGGTCCTGTTCGAGGGCCCGGTTGCCCGCGGCCCCGCCCGCGAAGGGGGTGAGTTCGCCGCGGCCGACCCTGCGCAGGACGTCCATGAGGAAGAGGCGGTCCTCGGCGGCGGCGTACCCCGCGCCGAACATGGTGCCCTCACGGGTGGTGCCGGTGATGTGCGGGATGCCGTGGCCGGCGTCCCTGACGATGGTGACGTCCTCGCGGGGCCGGTACTCGCGCCCCACGTCGCCGGAGGCGACCCCGAACGTGGAGTCGAGGAAGAAGTCGTCCAGTCCGTCCTCGGTGAGGCCGTCGTAGTGGTGGACGAGGTTGTCGTACATGTCCAGCTGGCTGGACGAGTGCGGTGGCCGGGTGCCGAAGAGCTGGTGGCCGAGGATCTCGGCGAGGGTCGCGTTGCCGTTCTGCCCGGGCGGCAGGATGTCGTGGCATCCCTCGGGCGCGCAGTAGTCCTCGGGGACGAGGGCTTGGGGATCGGCCGAGGCCGAGGTCGCGGGGAGTGCGCCGGCGGTCGCCGCCGTGACCGCGAGTGCGGCACCCGCCGCACCGGCACGCAGCCGTCTACTGAGTCGGGGGAACACGTGCTGTCACCACCTGGGGGTTGGCGATGGGTCAGCGGAATGTTACGCACAGGTAACCTAATCGCGAAAGACTTTCACGTTTTGCGTCGCGAGGTGAACGCGGCACCACACATCACGCGGGTTTGAAGTGATCTGCGCCACAAGCAGTGCGAATCATGGGAGTACGGCCCGTACAAGCACCGTCATCACCGGTCGCGTGTGGCCACATCCGGCCATCCACCGCCGTGTCCACGACGCCCCAACTGCACGCGGATCCCACCCGGCGCCCGTTTCCACCCGACGGGCCCGGGGGCTCTGACACAATCGCGGCATGAACCAGTACCCCAACCCCAATCCGGGCGACCCGTGGCAGCAGCCCGGCGGCGAGACCCCCGGCTGGGGGCTTCCCCCGGAGCAGCACATGGGCGGGGCGATCGAGCCCTACCAGGCGGGAACCGGTGGATACCAGCCCCCCGTGCCGCAGGTTCCCAACGAGACCCCGCTGATGACCATCGGAGACATCGCGGTCTCCCAGAGCACGGTGATCACACCCGCGGGACGCTTCCCGATCAGGGGCACGGTGTGGACGGTCACCGACATGAGCCGCACCGAGAGGAACACGCCGACCTGGGCCGTCATCACGGCGATCCTGGTCTTCTGGTGGACGTGCCTCCTCGGCCTGCTCTTCCTCCTCGTCAAGGAACAGAAGACACACGGGCACGTCCAGGTGACCGTCCAGGGCCACGGCACCTACCACGCCACACAAATCCCGGCCGTGTCCCCGGCCACGGCCCACCAGATCAACGAGCAGGTCAACTACGCGCGCAGCCTCGCCGCGTGACGCCTCCCGCCGCCCTGGCCGGCGAACCGGGCAGGGCGGCCGCGCCCGCCGAGACGAGGAGGGCCAGGACGTTGACCGCCCTGGCCAGGCGCACGGCGCGACGGATGTCGGCGACCCCCGCGGACGGCCCGTCCCCCAGGAGGGGACGGCGCTCCTCGTGGCCCGAGTACACGTTGACACCGCCCAGGGTGCGTCCGAGCGCGCCCGCGAAGGCGGCCTCGCACTGACCGGCGTTGGGGCTCGGATGCGCGTCGCCGTCACGACGCCACACCCGCCAGGCGTGCTCCACGTCGCCACCCACCACGGGGGCGGCGAGCACGGTCAGGAGGGCGGTGAGGCGCGCGGGTCCCCACCCGGCGAGGTCGTCCAGGCGCGCCGAGGCCGCGCCGAAACGCGCGTAGCGGGCGTTGCGGTGGCCGACCATGGCGTCGAGGGTGTTCACCGCGCGGAACCCGGCGAGTCCGGGAACCCCGGCGAGCGCACCCCAGACGAGCGGCCCGACGACGGCGTCGGAGGTGTTCTCGGCGACGGACTCCACGACCGCCCGCGCGATCGCGTCCCCGTCCAACTCCGAGGGGTCGCGGCCGCACAGACCGCTGAGGAGCGCTCGGGCGGACTCGAGGTCACCGGCCTCGAGCGCGTCGGCGACACGCTCGGCCTCACGCCCCAGCATGGCGCCGCCGAGCGTCGCCCAGGTGGTGACGGCCGTGGGGACGACGCCCCGACCGGCCAGGAGCCCGCCCCCGACCACGGGCAGGACGGCGCCCGCGGTGAAGAGCGCCCCAGCCGCCGTGGAGTCCCGGTAGACGAGCCGTTCCCACCTGCGGGCAGCGGTGCCGAAGAGCGCCACGGGGTGTCCCTGACGGGGGTCCGGCACCACGGTGTCCAGCAGGAATCCCGCCAACAGTCCTAAAGATCGCACGCGACCACGGTAGCCGCGTCAACAGCGGCCCCAGACAACCCCAAACCACGGCAAACCAGCGTTTGCCACGCAATGTATTCGCCCATACACGTAGAGCGCCCTACAGTCGACCCTGAAGGGAAAACCACATGCTCGTCACGCTGGCGTCCATGATGCTCCTCGCGGGTCAGTGGTGGATGTTCTGACCCGCCGGGCCGCCCCGGACGGAGGCGGCCCCGCCGGACTTCGCGAAACGCCAGCGGCGCAGCACAGCATCGGGGGTTAATCACCGGTAACGTGGTGCACGAGGCCCATAGCACCCGGTTTGGTGGAGCACGAGTGGTAACGAGACGCATCTACGAATGACCGTAGTTGGTCAGACTTTGCCCTCCTGTGGGCGACATCAGACAAATACCCTAGAATGTCTCCCCGGGAGCCACCGGCACCACGACACGGACCCTCCGGCCGCAGGTCGCCGCCCCCGGCCCCCGCCCACCCACGCGGAGACAGCGCTCCGCCCGCACCAAGGGTAACGGCACGGCAACGTGCTGACACGCAGGGCGACAATTGAAACAGGCACCCGTAGCTCAGTGGATAGAGCGCCGGACTTCTAATCCGATGGCCGCAGGTTCGAATCCTGCCGGGTGCGCCACAAAACCCCAGGTCAAACGGGGTGCACGAGTCGAACAGACGAGGCGCGCGGCCCGGATCCGGGCCTGAAATGCTCCTCGTGTGCTCCCCAGTGCGAGGTCCCGTACAGGTGGGGGGCGGACCTCCCCCAAACGCCATGCCTGTAAGCACCTCTTGCGGAGAGGTGCACACGGCCATACCTCCGCTCGACAGGTTCCCGCACCGCATCCCCGACGAGTCACGGCGTGTCACCCGTTCCAGCCATCGCCCAGGGGAAACCGGGACACCACGACATCGTCACTCTCGCAGACGTAGAAGCCGACAGGCTGTGCTCCGCGCACCCGTCAGGCAACCACCATCGGACTGCAAATCAGATGGGCGGCGCGGGGAGGCGACACCATGCACCCCGAGTAGGAGACAAAGACCGCCTCACCGTGTCGTGCGCCCCGCACAGAGAGCTGGAACGCACACCGACCCGTCCTCCGGTGTCCTCCTACCATCGCCGATGTAACGGTCGTTAGGACTTCAAGCAGCCGCATCCTGGACCGCTTGTCCGTGTGGATCTGGTTGGCCTCGGTCATCGTGCGCAGAGCCGATGCGCCAGGCCCGTGTGAGCTCTGCGGGTGGAGGGCGGGCACAGAAGCGGTCGAATCGCGCGTCGATTTTCGCGGTACGCCGTCAGCTCGAGGTTTCCGCGCCTTCAGATCGGCGAGTTTTCCCCGCGTGTTCGGGAGTCCGGTTAGGTTGGGTTTCGGCACTCGCCATTGAACACACCATCTTGAGGAGAGCGATCGTGGCTCAGCGTCCGTCCCCCGTGCGGGGCATGCGCGATGTCCTGCCCGATGCCGCGGAGCGGCGTCAGTGGTTGGAGTCCACGATCCATCATGAGTTCTCGCGGTTCGGATACCGGCCCATCGAGACCCCGGCCCTGGAGGACCTGAGGTTCCTGGAGTCCGGGCAGGGCGGGGACAACGAGAAGCTGATCTTCAAGACCCTGCGGCGGGGGATCTCGCTGGACGGGGTCGCTGACGTGGCGTCGTTGGCGGACTCCGGTCTGCGGTTCGACCTGACGGTGCCGTTGGCCCGTTTCTACGCCACCAACGCCCCCAGCCTGCCCTCGCCCTTCCGCGCGGTGCAGATCGGGCCGGTCTGGCGCGCCGAGCGCCCCCAGCGGGGTCGGTATCGGCAGTTCACCCAGTGCGACATCGACATCCTGGGTGAGGCGTCCCTGCTGGCGGAGATCGAGCTGCTCAGCGCGGGCAGCCGGGCTCTGGCCGCGGTGGGGTTGGCGGAGTTCACCGTCCGGCTCAACCACCGCCGCCTGCTCACCGGGCTGTTGTCCGTGTGTGGGTTCGCGAACGAGGCTCACGCGAACGTGCTGATCGTGGTCGACAAGCTCGACAAGATCGGTGTAGAGGGCGTCGAGCGCGAACTCGCCGAAGCGGGCCACCCCCGCTCCGCGATCACCACTTTGTCGGAGGTCCTGGCCAAGGCCGAGTCAGCGACCGAGCCCGACCAGCTCGCCCAGGTGTTGCCGTCGGGGATGGACGAGGAACCCTTGGAGGAGCTGCGCACGATCGCATCCGCCGTGGTCCTGCCCGAGGCGGCGCCCAAGGCACGGCTGGCGATGGATCTGTCGCTGGTGCGCGGGATGGGCTACTACACCGGGCCGATCTTCGAGGTGGCCGCGCCCGGCCTGGGTTCCTCGATCGCCGGTGGCGGCCGGTACGACGAGATGATCGGGCGGATCGGCGGGCCGGC
>NZ_ANBC01000680.1 GCF_000341125.1 Nocardiopsis lucentensis DSM 44048
CACGCAGGGGGAGAGCCGTGTGGCGCTGCTCTGGCGCTCCGAGCAGGATTTGGCGCAGGTCGCCGCGTATGCGGATCGGCTGCGCGCAGACGGGTACGTGGTGGAGACCGTGCACGTCGGCGGCAAGGGCAAGGGCGTGTACAAGCGGCTGGCCGCCGCCGGGTTTGACCTGGTGGCCCAGGCTCTGGACGGGGCCGAGCCTCGCCCGCTTTCCTCGTGAACACTGCACGCCCCCGGTGGGGTGACCTTCCCGCGGTTGTGCGCGGGAAGGTCACCCGTTTCCTCGGGGAGGAGGTTGTCAGCGAGGAGCCCCAGGGCGGCGGGTACACCCCGGCGATGGCGTCGTTGTTGACCACCTCCAGCGGCCGTGCCCTGTTCTGCAAGGCGATGCCGGAGGAGCACCCTCTGTGCGCGGCCTTGGCCGCGGAGGCGGCTGTGGCCGCGTCGGCTCCTGCGGGCGCGGCCCTTCCCGGCCTCGTGTGGGAGGGGACGGAAGACGGATGGCGGGTGGTGGTGTTCACCGCCGTGCGCGGTCGGCACGCGAACCTCTCACCCGGTTCGGATGACGTGGCCGCCGTGGTTTCTGCGCTCGACGGTCTGGCTGGTGACCTCACGCCCTGCCCGCTCAGCACGGCGCCGACCGCACGCGAGGTGCTCTCGCCGCTCCTGAGCGGATGGGCCTCCCTGCGGGAACAGCCTCCCCCGGGGCTTGCCCCTTGGGCGTTGGCCAATCTCGAACGCCTGGCCTTGTTGGAGGAGGCGTGGGCCGACCACGCGGACGGGGACACGCTCACGCACGGCGACATCCGCGCTGACCAGCTCCTCATCGACGCCCAGGAGAGGGTGTGGGTGGTGGACTGGGCGTACCCCTGCCGGGGTGCGGCGTGGATTGACGGGGTGGACCTCGTCACTCCCCTGATCATGAACGGCCACACGCCTGAGGCCGCCGAGAAGCAGGTGGCGGGTTCGGCGCGGTTCGCCTCGGCTCCCGCTGTCGCTGTGACCTCCTTCGCCGTCGCGGCGGCCGGGTACTGGGCGCGGGCCTGTCGTCAGGCTCCACCACCAGGAGCGGGCGGGGCGATGTTGCGCGCGTTCCAGGCCAGGGCAGCCGATGCCGCCCTGGCCTGGGTGCGTCACCGCCTCGGGGAGTGAATCAGGCGAGCACGGGGCGCAGTCCGTGGAGGACTCGCTGTTGGGCCAGATCGCTGATGTAGGCGTGGGCCGCCGCTCCGACCTTGGCGCGGGCCAGGTCGCGCAGCGTCTGCTCCACCAGGTCGGCAGCAGTGCGGGCGGCGGCCTGGACGGCACCGGTCGTGGTGAAGGCCAGGCGAATCTCCTCAACCTGCTCGTCGGTGGCGAGGTCTCCCTCGATCACTGGGCGCAGCCTGTGGTCGGCGGGCAGGCGCTGGTGGAGTTCAACCAGGAGCAACGTGCGGCGCAGGTGGCGGATCTCGGCTGGGTCGTCCTTGCCCGCCTCCATCAGGTCCGGGCATCCGGTGGCCAGGTCGTCCACGATCTGCGAGGCGGCGCCGATGGTCTCCAGGATCCGGGCTACGGCCTCGCGCTGGGTGGGGTCCGCGCCGGTGGCGGTGTGGCCGATGCGCCAGGGGAGGCCGTAGCAGTAGTCGCCCGCCTTGTCCTGATACATGCGCACGATGGCGTCCGTGGTGATGGACTCCAGGTCCCGTTGCCACAGCAGTTCTTGGAGTTGGCCGTGCTGAGTTCGGCGGACGCACTCCACGACCACGTCCCACAGGGGTGCCCGGTGCTTCGGGTTGGCGTCGTCCAGCAGGTCCCTGGCGAGGGAGAGGAGCAGGTCTGCCCAGAACAGGGCCGCTCCGTTCCCGGCGGTGCCGATGCGGCGTCGGAACGCCTCGGGCAGGGTGGGGTGGCCGAACTTCTCGGTGTCGCCGTCGACGATGTCGTCGTGGATGGCGAACAGGTCCCTGACCACCTGCGGGACCAGGGCGACGGTGCCGAGCCGGTCGACCAGGTCGTCGGGGAGTTCGGTGTGTTCGTGGGCCGCGCTGACCAGCGTTAGGACGGGGCGGGGCAGGAGGGAGTCGACCTGGGCGTAGGCCAGGTAGTCCTGTCCCAGTCCGGCCAGGCGCGGGGGCAGGTCCTGTGTCCACTGGGTGAGGGTCCGCGTCCACAGGACACCCAGGGGCCGGGAGAAGCGGTCGAGTGTGGTGGTCAGCACGAGGTGGTCTCCGGGATCTGTCGGGCCTGGGCGTAGCGGCCGATGGCGTCGGTGTCGGTGGCCTCCCCCACCCACAGATCGACGCGTCGGCCGTCGGTGTGGTCGGAGGTGGTGGCGTAGGCACGCAGGTAGTCGCGGACCGGATCGCCGGTCGGTTTCGGAACGAGGAGCCGGTCGGCGGTGCTGTGGCCGAAGTGGTGGGATCGCTGGTGGGTGGGAGTGTCGATGAAGGTTCCGCAGGCGTCCATGACGGCCAGGAGGCGTTCGATGCCGAAGGCGAAGCCGCTCGCGGGAACCGTTCCGGGGCCGTTGGCGGCGAAGTGGCCGATGAGGTGGTCGTAGCGGCCTCCGCCGGCGATCTCCACGAAGCTGCCGCCCGGCAGGACGACGTCGACCTCGAAGGCCAGGCCGGTGTAGTACTCGTGGCTGCGCACCACGCCCAGGTCCACCGCCACGTTCAGGCCCGCCTGCCGTAGGGCCTGGGCCGTCGACGCCAGGCGCTCCAGGTGGCCCGGGGCCACGTCACCCAGTGCGGCCAGGAGGCCGGGGTCGATGTCGCCGGAGCCGTGGTGGGCCATCGCCCGCCAGCGCTCCACCGTCTCGGCGGGGGGGTCCGCG
>NZ_ANBC01000681.1 GCF_000341125.1 Nocardiopsis lucentensis DSM 44048
CGGAGGCGCGGTCCGGGGCCTTGCCCGCTCGGCATTCGGCGAGGGCGTCGAGGCACTCCTTGACGGCGACCGTGGTGGTTTCGTCGAAGCCACTGTGTTCGGCCAGGGCGCGGAAGACGCCCACGTCGCTGATCCGGACGCGGACCGCGTTCTCGGGTGTGCCGAGCGCGCGGAGTGCACCGTCGATGAAGGTGATGATCTCGGCGTCGGCCGCCGCGGACGCGACTCCGAGGATCTCGACGCCGAACTGGCGGAACTCGCGTGCCTTGCCCGGAGACAGGGTGTCGACCGCTTCGTTGCGCCAGCACGGCAGGTCGTAGAAGACCTTCAGCGGCAGGGTCTGGGTAGGCAGGACCGAGGCGAGCCAGCGGGCGACGGAGACCGTGCCCTCGGGGATCAGCACGGCGGGGGTGTTCTGGTGGGTGTGGGTATGGCCGGGCCCGTAGTCGGGGACGTCGAGTTCGAAGACGCCCTTGGGGTTCCACTCGGGCCACGGCGAGGCGCCGACGACCTGGCGGCTGAAGGATGCCTTGCGTTCCAGGGCGGGGACTTCGAGGCGGTCGTATCCGCGGGTGTGGGCGTACTGGGCCAGGACGGACTGGGCGTAGTCGCGCTGACGCAGTTCGGGGCCGAACCGGTCGCGGGTTCCCGCGAAGGGCTGGGTGTCGCGGGGGGTGTGGGGCACAGGGGGCTCCGTTCGTCGAGGTGTCGTTGTCGGTTGTCGTGTGGTCGTGGAGTGGGGGCGCGGCGGCACGGGTGGGCTGGGGGTTGTGCCGCCGCGCCGGTTCGTCGGCGCTGGTGGTGTCTCGCCCGGTTGGGCGGTGATCTCGTCGGGGGACGCGTGGTCAGTTGGCGGGTGTGAGGTGTTCGGTCCACAGGGCGGCGACCTCGCTCCTGAGGTAGCGGCGGTGGCCGCCTGGAGTGCGGAAGCTGGAGATCCGTCCCTCCTTGGCCCAGCGCGTCACGGTCTGGCTGTCCACACGGAAGAGGGCGGCGACCTCGGCGGGGGTGAGGGCCTCCGGGGATGCTGAGGTGTTGTCACTGTTCAGGGGTGTCATCGGGCCGGTTCCTCTCGTACGTGGGTGGTGGGTCGCAGCGGGGCCAGGTGCGCGCGCCAGTCGTCCACCTGGGGGTTGTCCAGGCGCAGTGCTCGACGTTCGCGGGCCGTCATGCCGCCCCACAGGCCGGAGTCGATCCGCAGTTCCAGCGCTTCGGCCAGGCACGCCGTGCGAATGGGGCAGGGAGCGCAGATGTGTCGGGCGCGGCGTTGCTGGAGGGTGTTGCCGAACAGGCGGTCGGGGTCGGGCAGGTCGCGGCAGGAGGCGCGGGAGTCGGTGAGGGGTGTGCTCATGTCGGCGGCCGTAGGACGTGGTGGTGGGTGGATGTTCTGGGAGTCCGGGAGCATGCGGGTTCCGGGTGGGAACGGTCAGCGGGTGCCGTCATGGCGAGGTCCGTCTCGACGTGCAGGATCTGGTGGTGTAGTTCCTGGCCGGTGGGCGCGGACAGCGGGGCGATGTGGGCGCGGCCCCGGTAGAAGGCGAAGAAGGCTCGCGAGCCCGGTCCCCACATCACGAGCCAGCGGCTCCGGTGCCGCAGTTGGAGCTGGCGAGCGACCGTGTACTGGTCGTGGTCGTCCCTGACGTCCCAAGCCACCGTGATCACCGCTCGGTGTGGTCGGAGGGCCGGGCAGGGTTTCGTTCGATGCGGTCCACCTCGAACCAGACGCTGGTACGACCCTCGTCGTGGTGGATGGTGCCCCACCGGTTCGCGCCCGTCGCGACCAGGTGCAGTCCGCGCCCGCTCTCGTCGTCGGGGTCGAGGGGTCGCAGGTGGGGCACGGTGATCTCCCCGTCGCGGGGGCCGGCGTCGGTGATGCGCACCTGGGTCCGGCCCTCCAGTTTGAAGACGCTGATGGTGATCTCGCCGCCCGGATCGCCCGATCGGGTGTGGCGGATGCAGTTGTTGAACAGCTCCGAGGCGAGCAGTTCGATCGGGCGGAGCTCCCAGTCGGGGAGAGACGCCAGTGCCCGCAGGCGACGGCGCATGACCTTGGCGTAGGCGGGTTCACCGGGAACGGTCATCGCGGGGCCCGTGAACTCGTCGTTGGGCTCCAGCAGGACCGGGGCGCGGTCCGAAGGTGCGGTGGCGCGCTTGGGCAGCGGGGGAACTTCTCGGTTTCCGGTGTCGGTCTCCGTGTTCTTCGCCTGTTCCACCAGTGCGGCCATGTCCCATCACCGTCCTCTCGTTCCTGGTCACCGTGCCTTGTGCGTCAGTTCCAGGTCGTTGACGAGTTCTCAGTTTCGGGTTGGCGCGCCTTCGGTTCCCATGAGCAGGGGTGATGATCGTTATTACGGTGGTGATGCTTTTGGGAGCAGGGCTGGCGAGGCAGGTGGGAAGCCCGGTTTCATGGGTGGAACATTTCCTCTTTCAAGGGATCCGTGGTGGCGATATGCATGAATTGCGGCAGGCAGAGGGTATCTGTCGCTGATGTGAAGAAAAGGTGTTTGTGTATACCCAAGGGGTTCTGGGAGACAGCTGAGGCGCAGGAGGCCGCTGGGTGCCTCGACGCGGGCTCGCTGGTCCGTCTTCTGCGTTCGCGCACCGACCTGTCTCAGGAGGCCCTCGGGCGGTTGACCGGGCTGTCCCAGTCGATGGTGTCCCAGCTCGAATCGCACAAGCGCGAGTTGAAGGACGTCGTGAAGCTGCGCCGTTTCCTCGACGGCCTCGGGGCTCCTCGGGTGACGGCCACTCGCACGCAACGGGAGAGCGTTGAGAGCACCCGGCTCTTGGCGCACGCCGCCCAGGTCACCATGGGCGCGGCGGAGATCGATCCGCACAGGTGGCGCGGTCCGAACATCCCTGAGGCGGCCCTGCCCGTCCGGAGGGTGACGGGATCTGACGTGGAGCACGTCGAGACGGTCACCAAGGCGCTGCGGGCCGCCGACTACCAGCTCGGCGGTGGAGCGTGCCTGGACGCGATCATGGCGCACCTGGCCTACGCCCACCGGCTGCTGCGCGCGGCCAAACCCGGGAACCAGGTCGGCCTCCAGCTCTACCGGGCCGTCGCCGATCTGCACAACCTCGCCGGGTGGGCGAGCTTCGACGTCGGCCGTTACAGGGTCGCCGCCGAGCACCTGTCCCTGGCGCTGGAGCAGGCCCGATACATCGAGGAACCCTCGCTGGTGGCCAATGTGCTCTACCGGATGGGACGCCTGCACCTGCACCGCGGCCACACCCTCCAGGCCCTGCGGTTCCTACAGCTGGGGCAAATCGCCGCCCAGGACTCCGGATGCGAGCGCACCGTCGCGCTCATGTGCGCCAATGCCGCCTGGGCCTATGCCGTCCTCGATGACCACAAGCGCTCGATGGACTCCCTCGCCCGTGCGCACGACGCCTTCGCCCGCGCCGATGCGGACACCACCCCGTGGGTGCGGTTCTTCCACGAAGCCGACCTGGACGCCATGTCCGGGGTCGTCAACGCCGCACTCCCCACCCCTTCGTCCCGCACGTACACGACCACGACCGAGCACCTGTACCGGGCTGTGGACGCCCGCAGCCCGGACATGGGCCGTAGCCAGGCCTTCGAGCTGACCGCCCTGGCCACCGCCCACATACGCAACGGCGACCCCGAGCAGGGCGTCCACATCGGCCGCCAAGCCGTCGACCTGGCTCGGCAGGTCCGGTCAGCACGTGTCATCGACCGGCTCGCCCCACTCCACCACGCCGCCCTGGCCTACCGAACCCGGGGCGAGACCGCCGAACTCGCCGACGAGATTGCTACTCTTCGCACATCATGAGCATCACTCCCGCTCCCTCCACCAGCCCCCGCTTCGCCCTCACCCGCGACCGCGTTCATGACGTCCTCGCAGCCCTGTGCGAGGAGGCCGGGCTGGGCGCCAAGGCGGCTGATGACGCCGAACTGATCAAGTTCACCAACAACGCCGTCTACCGCCTCCCCAGCGCGGGGCTGGTGGTGCGCATCGCCGGATCGGCGACCGTGGCCGAACGCGTCCCCGTCGTCATCCAGGCAGCCCGGTGGCTCGCCCAGCACGACGCCCCGACGGTGCGGTTGGTCGAGGACATCCCCCAGCCAGTGCGGATCGGTGGAACCACGGCGACCTTCTGGCACCTGGTGCCCTCCACCGGACCCGAACCGACAGGCACCGACCTGGGCCGTATCCTCCGCTGCATCCACGCCCTGCCCGCCCCGGGTTTCGCGCTGCCGTCGTGGGAGCCGTTCGCGCGCATCCGCAGCCGCATCGAGGATGCCGAAGGGCTGACCGAGACCGATCGGGTCTTCCTCTCCGAGCGCACCGACCGCCTGGAGCTCCTGGCCCAGGACCTGGAGTTCGAACTCCCCGCCGGGGTGCTCCACGGAGACCCGTTCATGGGCAACCTCATCCCCGGCCCCAACGGTCCGGTGATCTGCGACTTCGACAGCCTCAGCCACGGCCCCCGCGAATGGGACCTGATCCCCACCGCCGTGGGCAAGGTCCGCATGGACTACACCACCGACCACCACAGCCCGCTCGCGGCCGAGTACGGCTTCGACGTCCTCACCTGGTCCGGGTTTCCCGTCCTGCGCCAACTCCGCGAACTCAGGCTCGTCACCAGCGTCCTACCGGTCCTGAACACCAACCCCAGCCTGCGCACCCAATGGCGCCACCGCCTCGACACCCTCCAACAGAGCGACACCACCACCCGCTGGTCCACCTACCGGTAGTGGAGATCAAACAGTGGCCAGGCTCTTTGCCATCACCCTTTCCCTACGAACACTGTCGGGCAGGAGGTCACCGAGTTCACCGGTGTCCGCGAAGCCGTGTCGCTCGTAGAGCGCGGCCGCCCTGTCGTTGTTCGGCAGCACGGACAGGCGCAGCGTCCGGGCGCCGCGCCGTTGCCCCCACCGCTCCACCGCCCAGATCAGGTGGTCACCCACGCCTCGACCCCGAGCGGCTGGGGTGACCCACATCGAGATCAACTCGACGCTGTCCGCCTCGCCTGGAACTCCACTGGCCATGCCCACCGGACGGCCGTCGAGGAGCGCGACGAGATCGTGTGCACCGGGAATCGACAGACGGGCACGCCAGCGTTCCTCCCGATCGCCGGAGCCCTGCCATTCCGCCAGTGTCGATCCGAACGCATAGGGCGCTTCAGCAAGAGCCGACAGTCGCAACTCCCGCCAGAGGGACCACTCGCCCGGTTCCACAGTGCGCAGTTCAAGCATGATTCAGACCTTGCCTGCCTGGCGGGGCGACAGCAAGTTGATTTCGTGCCGAAAGAAGGTTGATAGCCGTGCGACCAGTCGGAACCAAGGAGAACCAGCACACTCACATGCCCGCAGATCGCAAGGCCCCGACGAACCTATACGGCCATAGCACTTGGTCTTATTCCTCTTCCTCAGAGGGAGGAATCGGAGCATCGAACACATCGACGGCAAATTCCGAGGTAAGCGTGTCCTCTGGGTCGTCGCTGCTTCCGTGGGCGAACGTGTGGATGCGAACGTACCTACCATGCTGAGATGCCTCGTGGGCGATGGCGAACGCCGCACGGGCGGGATGTCCGCCGGTGGGTTCCCGCGAGGTCCACGTCCTGATGGCCTGCATGTCCTCCGGCAGCGGCCAACTGCGCGGTTCAGCACTGGCTGGGACGAACACTTCTTCCGAACGCATCTCGAAGCTCCAGCCAATGTCTCCGTCGCTTTGGACTTCGTTCGAGACACGGACCCCGAACCCCATCATGTAGGCCGCGTCGAGGAACTCGACCAGTTCCTCGGGATTGTCGGTGAAGTAGAGGTGGCGGACGACGCTAATGGGTCCCATGTCGGTATAGCGATGGGGGTCGGGCTTGCCAGCGTCGTGGAAGAAGCGACGGGCAGCAGTCTGCACCGGTTCGGGGAGCCGTTCCAGCACGCCGTTCATGTCATCTTCCCGCCCTTCGAACAGGCGGAGGTTAAGAGCATCCACCAGATCCTCTGTGAGCTGGGTCTGGGCACCAGACAGGGTGGTGACGGCTTGGAGTCCGCGATTGCTGTCGATGGTAAGCGCGAAGATCCGCGCTTTGGTCGGAGTGTGGTGGGCAACGAATCGTTCGATGTACACGAGTATCCTCTGTGTAGGCCACACAGGCGTCCGCGAGCACGCCCGTAGAAGGGGAAAGACTGAAGAGGCGTGTCGGCTGAGTTACGTACCCGCCGCGTTACCGTTGGCCCGTGTCAGTCCGGGTACAGCCCGAACCGCTTGGAGCAGAACCCAGCATTGCACATCCAGCCGCTTTCCGGAACTCCCCGGAGCCGCTTCTCATCCGATGGCCGCAGGTTCTCCTGCCAGGTGGGCCACAAACCCCCAGTTCAGATGGAGCGCGCCGTCTCCCGCCACATCCGGCGGCACAATGCTGACCACCGCCAGGATCACCCGCCTCAACGTCAACCCGTGACTACAGGTCAAGATCGACGCCTGCCCGGTTCACGGGAGTGACGGGAGGCGATCCCGGCACACACCCAAAACTCACGCACGAACCGTGTTCGGTAACACCTCAGGAGTCAACAAATGCCTGACGGGGCCAGTCGCCGAGAAAGGGCCAGCCTGCGTCGCTCTCGATCGACTTCGATGACAACAACCATGACCTCCTCACCGACCTGGACTACGCCCTCCGGAGCTTCCAGTGGCATTTCTGTGAGCTCTCTCAAGTGGACCAAGCCCTCAACCCCGTCGGCCACCTGCACAAAGACGCCGAAAGGTACCAGTTTTGTGACGCGCCCATACAGAACCTGCCCCTTCTCCACACTGTCAGCGAACGCCTGAAAGGGGTCGGGTTGCATCGCTCGCAACGAGAGCCTGGCTTCTCCGTTCGACGCGTGAAAGCCAAGGAATTTACACGAGACACGCTGACCAACATGCACAATGTCCGTTCCCGTCTCGAAGTGTCGCCAGGATAACTCGGAGAATGTGATGAACCCAACTCCGGGGCAGACCGGGTGGTCGGGACTGTCGTCCAACGCCACGAAAACACCGAACGATTCAATTGACGCAATCCTTCCGGAAATGATCTCACCGGGGCGAAGCCGCTTGAGGAAATCCCAGAGTTCCGGATTCTCCGTGGCAGCCATCGACAGATGAACCCGAGTGTTATCCCGATCAACTGCAATTACCTCAGCCGTGATCCGTTGACCAATCTCCGGATCCACAGGTGGAGATGGACTCCAGGACAGGTCCAACCGTCTGACTATACCCAGTGGATACTCAGGAAATCCATCCAGGGTAACCACTACGTCGTGGGAGCGAGTTACTTCGGCAACGACTCCGCTACAGAGGCCACCGATGCGAATCCTTTCCAAGAAGGCTCGAGCATCCCCATGATCCAACCCTTCATCCATGAAACCACCCCCTGCAACGACGGCCTCTCCCTGGTCTACTCATCTCCGGACGCGGTGTCCGAACCGATCTAGGAGAACCTTCCGATCACACCAGGCACCGACCACAGGACACCACCGCCATTGCATGAGAATTCTAGAACCGCGACCGGCACACCAGAAGATCATCCACCCACCTCTCGTACTTCAGATAAGCGAGGTCGGATTAAAAGTCTCCCCACAGCCAACCTTCGAAATACCCACATCACCACTACCACTCATAGCCATTATGATAATTCACCCAATTCTGATCAACTATGAGCTCATTAAATCGTGGAATTTTATTGACAGGGATCGCCCACTCATTTCCACCACCCTCAAGGTGGCGCCTCCTGTGAACAAGGAATTCCGAGTCAAAATCAGGGTGCATCTCATACTCATAGTACCCCTCCTCCCACTGGGGGCGGCCTGCATAGTGGTCTCTGACAACATCCCTGTCACCAACAAAAGCGAGACGCCCCCCTTCCTGGTGTAGAGCAGGGTTCAAACCATCAGATTCAAGGTCCCTGTTCCCGTTGTTGGGAGACCGGTAAACACGGGGGTTGCAGTTGTGGTTGAGGAGGTCCAGGTCCCCTGCGGTCACGTGGAACGTGTGGACGCCCTGGACGGTCAGGTTATGGACCGTCGCCGCCTGCGTCCAAACCCCAACTGCGGACACCTGCACCCACGTGCCCGCCGAGGTCTGCAGCCACATCCCCGGAGCCAGGTCGATCGCATCGACCCACGACTCCAGATCAGGCACCCAGAACGGGTGCTCGTCGGTTGCGATCACCCCGTCCCCGACCACCGTCGGACCAGGAACCCCGCGACGATCCTCATCCGGGTCCGTGTTCTCGCCCTCAGGCGCTAGGCGCTCGGTGGTCGGATCCACCGTGATCTCCACCAGCGTCTTGGCACCCGACCCCACGATCGTGGCCAACACCGTCCGCGCCGTCTGCTCACCCGTCTCAGGGTCAGTGGCCACCACCTGGTCCCCGACGTCGACGTCCTCGATCGGTTTGGTCGACCCATCGGCCATCAGCACACCTGTGCCCGGGGCGAAACTGTTCCTGTTCCCGCCTACGGGGCAGATCTCATCGACTCTTCGGCTCGACCGAGTGAAGTCGCGAATGGCGTCGTACAGTTCATCGCCGAGGTTATAGAGCCTCTCGGCTAGTTCGGCACCCTTATCCCACCTGAGGCCGTACTTCACTGCGATTTTCCCGACAGCGCCCCCGACGAACATCGACGCGACGTTCAGCGCGGTCTCACCACATGCACCGAGGTCGCCCGTAGTAAAGCACTCCAGCCCTGCGGTGATTCCCAATTCGTCCGCGGCGACCTGCGCAAGACCGGCCGCAGCGTCAATCATCCTCTGCTTGGCTTCTTCTTTCTCCCTCTGAGCGTCGAGATACTCCTGATTTTGCTGACTCTGATAGGTCCCTCCGCCGGACCCTCCGGAACCACCCGAAGATGATCTCGCCCAGTTCATCGTCCGCCGCCACGTCGGATGAGCCGCAATGTCGACCCCATACTTGCGCTGGAACGCGTAGCGCACGATCTGCAAGTGGAATCGGACCAGGTTCTTGATCCAAGAACCGCCGGGGAACAGACCGTCCGGGTCACTGAAGGCGACGGGGTTGTTGTTGGCGTAGGTGTAACCGTGCATCTGCTGGTGGTCGGTCACGTCCATGACCGGGTCCACCGAGATGAACCGACCCAGGTTCGAGTCGTAGGCGCGCGCTCCCAACTGGGTCAGGCCGGTCGATTCATCAATCGTGCCGCCCACGAACCCACGCTCGGAGGGCCACTGCCCTTCACCACCTCGATCGGTACCGAACACTGTCCTGTACTGGTGGATCTCCTCACCGGTACGCGCGTTGACCGCGACCTGGCCGGTGCCGTGGTGGTCGGAGTGGATCCAGGACAGGGTGCCGTCGTTCTCCCGGACCGCCACGGTCTCGCCCGCGAAGGAGTAGAAGCGGGTGGCCTCCTCCAGCAGGGTCTGCTTGTCGAAGCGCACCTCCATGCCCGGCAGGTACAGCGTGGCCGCGTCCGGGGTGTGGCGGATCAGCCGGGAGCCGTCTGCGTCGTAGACGTAGGAGGTCTGGCTTCCGTCCTCCTCGGTGACCCGGACCAGGTTGCCCTCTGCGTCCCACTCCAGGCTCTGGTCCCGGGAGGCGGTGGTGCGGCCGGTCATGTTGCCGGACTCGTCGTAGGAGTACTGCTCCAACCGGTCGCCGCCGGGACCGGTCTCCTGCACCTGGGTCAGCATCTGCGGCCGCAGCCCCGAGGCGTCACCGTGGGTGTAGGTGCGGGTGATGTCGCCATTCGGACCGTGTTGGACCTCGGTGGTGCGGTTACCCAGGGTGTCGTAGGTGTAGGAGTGCCAGTAGGGCGCCGGGCCGCCCAGGGAGTCAGCTGAGGGGGCTGCGTCGCAGGCCTGCTCCCCGGTGGTATTGGGAGTCCACACGTCGGTCATGCGGCGCATGTGGTCGTAGGTGAAGCACTGCACGTCCGACTGCAGGTGGGCGGCGGTGGGTTCGTTGCGCAGGTTGAGGACGTTGCCCGCGTCGTCGTAGGTGTAGTGCTGGTTCACCAGCGATCCGGAGACCCCCAACTGCGGCACCAGGCTGGTCTTGGCCAGGCGTCCGGTGGTGGCGTCGTAGTGGCGCGTCAGCCAGGTGGGGGAGGTGTCGCCGTGGTCGATGTCCATCGTGCGCTGGGTGATCTCGCCCAGCTTGCTGTAATGGGTGTCCGTGACGTACCCGGTCATCCCCGACATCTGGGTCGGTAGCCCAAGGTCGTTGTAGGAGTAGGCCACCGGCTCCCGGCCAAGTGCGCCAGCGGCGGGCATGGTCTGGTGATTGATCGACCCGTCGGGGTTGTAGTGAGTGCCGAACCGGTACCGGCCCGAGATCCCGGGTTCGCTGGAGGGGATGAGGATCTCGGTGGTGATGGGCCGGTAGAACGTGTCGTAGTTCACCACCCGGGTGGTGTAGGCGGCGCCGTCCACGTACCGGGTGGAGGAGGTCAGGTGCCCCTTGGCCTCGGTGTCGTAGACCCATTTGGCGCGCAGCGGGCCTTCGGGGGAGTCGTCGTGCAGTCCGGTCTGGCGGCCCAAGGCGTCGTAGGTGTAGGCGAGGGTCTCCCCGCGCGCGTCCGTGATGGTCACCAGTTGGTCGAGCTGGTCATAGGTCATCGTGGCGGTGCCCGAGATCGGGTCCTCGGTCTGGATCAGGCGACCGAGCAGGTCGTAGGTGTTGGTCCAGGTGTTTCCCTCGGGATCGGTGACCGTGGTGAGTTCGTCGTTCTTGGCGTAGGTGTAGGTGATGGCGTCGAAAGCACCCTCGGGTGTGGGCCCGTGGTGGGTGCGCGCTTCGACCAGTCGACCCTGGGCATCGGTGATGGAGGTGGTGGCCACGCCCCCGTCAGGTGGGGTGACCAAGGTGCGGTCGCCGTGATATTCGGTGCTGGTGCGCCAGCGCTCCTGGCCGAAGGCCACGTGCAGGACGTCGGTGGCGCGCCCGGCCCCGTCGTAGATCGTCTCGGTCTGCTGGGGAATCGTGGCAGTGTCGGCGGCGGTGAACAGGGTGTCGCTGGGATCCTGTTCGTTGTGGTAGGCCTCGGTGACCTTGACGACTTGGCCGCGGGTGTCGTGGACGGTGTCGGTGATCAGCCGTCCCCCGTCCACCCAGGGGCTGGGGACCTGGGTTTGTCGGGGGCGTAGGAAGCCGTCGAAGATCTCGTAGGTCGTGGTGTATTCGGTCGGTGTGCGCAGGCTGTGGGTGACGATCGAGCTGGGCGCGTCTTGGCGGATGTGGTATTCGAACCTCGTGGTCGGGGTATCGCCTGCGGCCTGGTCCCTGCCGGGCAGCCACACGCCGGTGAGGCGGCCCAGGGGGTCGTAGGCCATGGTGATGGTCCGGTCGTTGGCGTCGGTCTCGGACACGGGCAGGCCCCGGGCGGGGTCGACGTGTGTGGTGGTGGTGTGGCCGAGCGGGTTGGTCTCGGTGACCGATTCCGGCAGGCCCGCTGCGGTGTAGGTGTAGTCGGTGGTGGTCGCCCCGTCGGCCGCGTTGGTCTCGGAGATGGTGTTGCCGAAGTCGTCGAACGCGGCTTGCTGGATGATCTGGTAGGTGGGCTCACCATCGGTGTAGGAGGCGAGTCGTTCGGTGCGGGTGGGAAGTCCACGCGTGGGAGTGGTGCCGTGGGCACCGCCGTCATAGGAGACACGCTCGTCGGTGACGACGTCATCGGGTCGATTGGGGGACTGCTCACAGTCCACGGCCAAGGTCTCGTTGCGCGAGACGAGGTTGAGGATCCAGGCGTCGTCATTGCTGACGTAGGTGGTGTTGACGCATTCCTCGTCCCCGTCGACAGCCACGTCTCCGTGATCGCGTACGCGTGTGACGGCGCCCGCGTCGTTGACGGTGTTGTCGATACGGGTCTCAAACCAGGTCCCGTCGGCCTTGCGGTTGAAGGCGACCTTCTGTTCGGTCTGGATCATGTGCGCGGTTTGGCTGCCCCAGGAGTGGGTGACCTCCGCTGTCTTTCTCAGCCATGGGACGGTGATCTCACGTGAGAGCTCCTGGCCGCCCTCCCCGTTACGGACGATGGTCTCGAGGAGAGTGCCGCTGAGTGCCTTGTGGTCGGTGTGTTCGACACCGCGGGAGTCGGTGACAGTGGCGTTCCTGGTTCCGCCGCTGGATGTCCGGTTACCGTCCATGCCCTGGAAGTAGAGGTACTCGGTCTCGGTTCGGACGTCGCCTTCCCGGCCGGTGCGGACGATGACGCGGTCGTAGCCGCGCCAGTCCGCCCAGGTGCGGTACTTGTCCTTGACCATGCCGTCGGCCTCGGTGTACCTCCATGCCGGGGTGCCCACGTAGTCGTAGCTGGTGGTCAGGGTGGGTTGGTCGGTGACCAGGTCGAGTTCGTTGACCTCGGTGACGACGTACTTGTGGAACCAGTCGGTCAGCTCCACTCCGCCCTCGGGGGTCCACTTGACGGGGTAGCAGCGCTGGGTGTTGTCGTGCGGCTCGGGTGTCTGGCCGTGGACGCACTCGGGTTCGGAGTAGGTGATGTCGAGCTGGGAGCCGGACTCGCTGAAGACCTCGGTGAGTCGCCAGCGCAGCATCGGAGCGAGGTTGTCCTGCGGTGAGTCCACCCGGTTGGGCAACTGGGTGCCGCCGAAGGAGACCTTGGGCATGGTCTCGGTGCCGCCGACGTGCCCGGTGTGTTCGATGGAGTCCAGCCACAGGGTCGCCCCGGTGCCGTCTCCGGCTTCGGGGAAGGAGTGCGCCAGGGTCCAGGAGTCGACCGGGACGTACTCTCCGCCTTGGTGGATCTGGGTGGTGACGGTGTCCAGCTTCTTGGTGGACCAGAAGGTCGGTGAGTGCTGTCCCGCGCAGGAGGAGTCGGCGTCGCAGTCCAGGTCCAGGGGCACGTCGGGCCAGTGCTCGGCGTTGCCGGAGGTGCGCTCGCTCGCGGCGCAGTCGAAGGTGTCGGTGGTCAGACAGCGTTCGGAGGTGGAGAAGATCACCCGTGCCGGGGCGGTGGCGTACACGTCGTCGCTGCGCAGCCCGTACTCGATGCGGCTGATGTTGGCCGCGCGTACGTAGGGGGTGGCGGTGTTGGTGAGGTTGCGGCCGTAGTGGTTGGTCTCGGCGTCGTAGTAGTACGTCATGACGTTGCCGTGCACGTCGACGACGTAGTCGAGGTTCCACTTGTAGGCCTGTTGGCACCAGGAGTCGGCGAAGGTGGGATCGTAGCAGGGTTGGCCGGACTCTGCGGCGTAGACGGGCATGGTCTGTGTCGACGCGGTCTCGGGGTCTCCGCTGGCCCAGCCGGGCAGGCGGTTGCGGCCGAAGAAGTACTGGGTGCCGTCGGGGGTGGTGACCTTCCAGTACTCGCCGTCGTTGGCGCCGTTGTCGGCGCCGGTGAGCCGTTCGACCTTGGTGCCGTCGTCGTTGGTCAGCCGGTAGGTGCCGTCGTCGTGTTTGACCAGGGCGCCGGAGTGTCCGCTCATGGACAGGGTGACGTTGTCGGTGTTCCAGCACAGGTCACCGGTTTTGTGTCCGGAGTCGGCGCACGCGGCGTAGCGGCGTTCGATCGCCCCGGGGGCGTAGGAGAAGCCGTCGCCGATCCAGGAGGTCTGGTTGTTGGAGGTGGCGATGCGTCCGTCGACCCCGCCGGAGGAGTAGCTCAGGCCCAGGGAGGGTGCCAGTTGGCTGGGGGCGGGCGGGGTGGTCAGGCCGTAGGACCAGGAGAAGTCACCGGAGTGGGTGTTGACGTTCCAGGTGGAGGAGGCCGACAGCTGGGTGGCGCCGTAGTCGCCGTTGCCCCCCGCGGCGGAGGCGGCCACGGCGAACAGGGCTCCCTGGTCGGGTGCGGCGGGCACGACCGCGCTGAGGGTCTGCTGCTGGACGTCGTTGTCCAGGGCCTCGGTGGAGTCGAGGGTGACGGTGTCTCCGTCGCCGCAGGAGTCGTCGAGAACGCAGTCGTCGAGTTCGGTGATCTGGAGGCGGGAGGCGTAGTCACCGCCGAAGGCGGCGGCGAAGTCGGTGTAGTCGATGTCCAGGGCGACCGGAGCGACGGTGGGTGAGGTGTCGGTGCGGGCGACCCGGAGCAGCAGACCGTTGATCCCGGCCGCCTCCGTGGTCTCCTGGTCCAGGACCTCGATCCGGACCGATTCCACGGGTTCGGGGTCAAGTACGGCACCGGAACCGTTCCCACCCTCCGTGGGTTCGGGCGCGTTCTCGTCGACGGGTTCCCGGCGTAGTTCGTCCCGTGGGGGCAAAGGACTGCGTTCGGGCTCGGGAGCCGCTTCCCCGGATCCGCTGTCGCTGTCCTCTTCCGGGGCGGTGCTTTCCTCGGAGGAGTTCTCTTCGACCGGTTCGTCGTCGGTGCCGGGGGCGGACGGCTGGTCCAGGGCGCCGTTCTCCCCCGACGGCGTGTCCGGTTCGCCCTCGTGTTCCCGTCCGGTGTTCGCGCCTGCCCAGTGCTCGGGGACCTGCCACCCGGACAGGTCTTCTCCCGTCACGGCAGTGACCGAGAACGGGGAGTCCGTCTGTGCGCTGAACGAGCGTGCCTGTTCGCCGCCGAGGTCCACGTCGGTGGTCGACGCCTCGGGCCAGGAGGCGTCGCGCGGGGCGGTCATGGCTGCCTCGGCCACCGCGTCGTCGCGCTCCGTCGCCTCGGCGACCAGGTCGCGCCCCTCCACGGAGGGGACATCCGTCGTTTCCGGGCGCGGATTGTAGCCCATGGCCGATGCCGGGATGGCGTTCAGCAGGCTGACCATCAGCACCAGGGAGATCGAGTAGGTGATACCTCTGCGGATCGGTCCGGGGCGGGTCGTGTCGCGGCGGGGGGTCACAGCGGTCCTCCTGTCTCCCTCCCGGTGGGGCGGGAGACGGTCACGGGGTTGGGGTGGTGGGAGGGTGGTGGAAGGTCAACTCTGGGTGTCGGGGAACACCCCGGCGTACACACGGTTCAGGTCGCGGTCGTTGAGTGCTCCGCGGTAGGCGTGGACGTCGTCGATGTCTCCGGTCCAGTGGTAGGTGTTGGAACCGGAGTGTTGTGCGCTGCCGATGCGCAGCGGGCCGTCGGCGTGCCAGGCGTGGTCGACCGCCACCCTGGACTCCTCGAATCCGTTGACGTAGAGCACGAGTTCTCCGCTGGTGTGGTCGTAGATGCCTGTCAGGTGGGTCCACTCCCCCAGTCGGGCCGCGGTGGTGGAGTAGGCGTAGGTCCATCCGTCCGAGCCGGAGGTGGGGGCGTCGTCGTGGGGGGCCATCTTGAACACCCACGCGCCCTGCGAACCCTGGTAGCCCAGGTGGAATCCGCTCTGGAACTGACCGGCCTGGCTCACGGCCGTGGTGTTGTGTCCGCTGCCGGTCTCGTCCAGTCGGACCCAGGTCGAGACGGCGAAGCTGCGGTCGGTGCGTACGGCGGGGGCGCCCGCCCCGNCAGTCCGTTGAGCCGGACACCGGGGGAGGCCGTGACGTCGTTCTCGGCCACGTTCCAGGCGGTGGTCGGATCGGCGTTGAGGACGGCGTCGAGTCCGTGGTCGGTGGAGTCGGCCACCGCCGTGCCGTCCCACTCGTCGAGCATCCACCGGCCCTCGGCGGCCACCGGCCGGTTGGCCAGGCGCCACGCCTCGGAGGTGGTCTCGGTGTCGGAGACGGTGTCGTTGAGCACGAGGCGGTCCCACACCTTGACGTCGTCGATCGCGCCGGGCCAGTAGTAGTTGCCGTCGCCCTGGAAGAGGGCGCGTCCCATGGTGAGCGGGCCCTGGGCGTTCCAGGGGCCGGTGTGCGTGGCGGTGCCCTGCTCGACGCCGTCGACGTAGAGGGTGATCTGTCCGGTCTGGGCGTCGTGGGTGCCCAGCAGGTGGGTCCACGCGCCGACCTCGGCCGGTGCGGTGGACATGACGTAGGCCCAGTCGCGGGAGCCGTCCCAGTACTCGTCCTCGGGGGACATCTTGAACACCCACTGGCCGGTGTTGCCCTGGTAGCCGAGGTGGAAGGCGCTCTGTTGGGTGCCTTCCTGGGCGACGGCGGTGTGGTGGGCGTCGGCGCGGTCGAGTTTCACCCAGGCGGAGACGGAGAAGGTTCCGCTGGTGTTGACGGCGGGTCCGTCCGCGGTGATCTCGTCGTAGGGGCCGGGGTCGCCGTCGGTGTAGCCGCTGGTGTGGACCGCGGTGCCCGCAAGGCGCGGGGTGGGGTTGGTGTCGGGGTTGGTGTCGGGGTTGCTCACCGAGCCGACCCTGCCCCTGACCCAGTCCACGCCCTGCGAGAGGGTGGCGCCGCGTTCGGTGTTGGCAACGTCGGTGGCTCGGTCTCCCTGCCCCTCGTCGAAGGGGAAGTGGACGACCGGGTCGCTGGGTGGTGCGACGAGGAAGGAGTAGGCCAACACGCAGTCGGAGGAGTTACCGAAGGCGTCCACGGTTCGGGCGTAGATCCAGTTGGGCCCCTCCAGGCGCGGGGTGAGGGTCACGGTCACCGACTCGCCCGGGGTGGCGGGGGTGATCTCGGTGGAGCAGGTGTCGTCGTTGAGGGCGTAGAAGTAGGCGGAGGCCTCCGCCACGCCGTTGTTGGTGAAGGTGAACTCGCCCGGTTGGCCCGGGGAGCCGTGGAACTCGTCGCCGATGGGGTAGTCGGTGGAGGCGACTGCGGGGCCCTGTTCCGGGCGCGAGGTGCTGACCGTCAGGTAGCAGTACTCGGACCAGCCCGACCAGGAGGTGCCGTCGTGGGCGTTGGCCCGGTAGCCGATCAACACGTCCTCGGGAAGGGCGTCGGACTGAACCGACTGGTAAGAGCCGGAGGACCAGACGGCCACGTTGGTGGAGGCCGTGTCCACGTCGCCGAGCCGTTGGCCGTCCACCCACCAGGCGAACCGGGTCTTGACCTTCTGGCGGTTGGCCGAGGTGGAGTCGCGGTCGCGGACGTAGGCGGTGAAGGTCGGCTGGGTCTCGTTGATCAGCCGGGGGTTGTCGGGGTCGGTGGAGCAGGTGCCGCCGTGGGAGTCGGAGAGCTCGGTGGGGACCTCGGGCGGGTTGTTGTAGTCGACCTGCAGGGTCGGGTTGGACTCGAAGCGCCGCCAGTCCCAGTTGCTGGAGGAGCGGGTCTCGTTGCCGCGCAGGCCCAGGGTGGTGGTGTTGTGGCCGGCGTCGCGGCTCCACACGTAGCCGTCGGTGGCGTCGAACTCCACGGTCGGGGAGGGGCCGTCGGGGCAGTGGGTGCGGCCGGCGTTGATGGTCTGGGTGTCGAGCTTGGTCTTCCAGGAGGGCTGGGAGCTCCAGGTGGTGGAGGAGGTGATGGCGTTGGTGCGCCAGAGCTCGACCTGGGCGTCGGTGCACCCGTAGGCGTGGGTCACCCGGGGACGGAAGGTGGCCCGGACGATGTCGGCGTTACGGGTGCGCGAGTCGATGCCGAACCGCCAGAAGGCCCGTTTGGTGCTGCCCTCGTTGGGTTCGTATCCGACACCGGGGTCGTGGGAGGTGGCGTAGTTCCAGTAGGACTGGCTGGGGTAGTTGCGGTTGACGTAGGTGCGCCCCACCCTGCTGACCGCGAGCGAGGGGTCGATGTAGACCGGGAACTCGGTCTGGCCGTCGGCGAGCATGGCCGCGTCGGGAACCAACCGGATGGCGTCGGGACTCACGTCGACGTCGAGCAGTTCGGTGCGGGCACCGGCGGGAGCCATCACCGTGGGATCCTCACCGGTCTCCTCCACACCCGCGGAGTCCCACATGGCCGGGGCCACCGCGCTGAAAACCGTCTCCTGCCCCTGGTCGCCGACGGCTTCGAGGGTGCCGTTCTCAGCGGCGCGCATGGTCACGCCCGTGGTGGCCAGGGCCAACTCCAGTGCGGCGAGATCCTCGTGCTGCGCGGCTTCGGGGGTGTGGACGACCAGGACCTGGCCGAATCCGTCCGCTCCGGCGGTGAGCACGAGGTCGACGTCGGGCAGGACGTCGGCGTAGGTGGCCTGGGAGCCGTTCAGGGTGGGTGCGGGCAGGTTCTCGTGCCAGCCGAGTTCGACGGAGTTGGAGCCCAGACCGATGCTGGCCAGGTCCTGGTCCCCGCCCCCGGAGAAGGCGATGTCGGCGCTGACCGCCTTGGGCCGGACCCTGCCGTCGGATGCCACGACCAGGTCGGTGTCGACCGGAGTCCAGCCGCCCTCGCTCCGCACCCGAACCGGATAGGCGTTCTGCTCCATGGTGAAGCTGCCGTCGGGATTGGCCAGGTGGCGGGTGGTCTCGGTGGTGGCCGCGGTGACCTCGACCGGTTCACCGGTTTCCTGGGCCAGGACCAGCGCCTCCTGCTCACCGACCAGGTCAGCGTTGGAGACAGAGGGCCCGGGATCGGGCTCCTCCGCCGCGGAGGCGGGCGTGGTGGACAGAGCGGACATGAGGAGCAACGACGCCGTGACGACGGTGCCGGTTGCTCGCACACGGCGGGACATGGCAGAGCTCCAGCCCAGGGTCGGGGGATCACCTCGTGGGGTGCCGCGTCGTCGGAACGCGGCAGGTGGTTGTCCTGGGACCGGGCAGGAAGTTAGCAGCAGTGATCCAACGTCGCCACAGTGACGCAAGGCACATCATTTAGTGCAAAGTTGAACGACATGCGGGTTCTTCACCGGGAGTGGTACTGAGATCCATACTGTCCGGATCCGGACATTCCCAGCATGTTTAAAGTCTCATGTTCCTTTTGAGCAGCAGGAATGGCGTCCGGCCACTAAGAGCAACACGATCACAGCGCAACGACCACTCGAGAACCTCGCGAGGTGCCATCGGACGCCGCCACCGGCCCGTTCATGCTCCGTTCTTGCTCTTCAGTTCCGTACTGACACGACACTGGGTGGCACCACACGGCCCTAGACGACACGGCCGATCGGATGGGGTGACATGAAACGGCACGAAAAGGCACGTGGCGGCACCAGATCACCGGACTTCTAATCCGATGGCCGCAGGTTCGAATCCTGCCGGGTGCGCCACAAAACCCCAGGTCAAACGGGGTGTGCGAGTCGAACAGACGAGGTGGCAGGCTCGGATCCGGGCCTGAAATGCTCCTCGTGTGCTCCCCAGTGCAAGGTCCAGTACAGGTGGGGGCGGACCTCGCGGAGCATTTTGCCCTTCCGTGACCCTGTGGGTCCGGGCCGGGGACGGCCCCGCGTCCGCCCACCAGCGCCCCGCAGCCGCCCCCACACGCGTGTCCTGGCCCCCCGGGTACCGAACCGTCCTATAGGCCGTATCCGACCGTTTCTACCAAAAACCCTTACCCCACAGGCCTTCACGCGCCACAATCAGATGGGGTGACTGGACCTGGGCACCAGCGGTAACCCTCGCGATCCTGGCCGCGTTGGTAGCCGAGCTGTTGTTCGACGGCGCCCCCACCACACGCGGCAAGTGGGAAGCCACCTCCTGAGCAGGTGCCATCACCGTCACGCTGTGGCAGGTAGCTACGACCACCGTCTCCTATCTCTCGTCAGGCTCCGCCCCAGGAGCGTGACACACAGGCAAGAAGCACCCTGTAAGAACAACATCACCGGCCGGGTTCACCAGGCAGCCAGAACAAGCTCAACATAGACTCAGATCGCGAAACCGTACAGCAGCCAACTATGGCGCACGGTTCTCCC
The DNA here is from genome assembly GCF_000341125.1 of Nocardiopsis lucentensis DSM 44048. GTDB lineage: Bacteria > Actinomycetota > Actinomycetes > Streptosporangiales > Streptosporangiaceae > Nocardiopsis > Nocardiopsis lucentensis. The sequence continues at coordinate 19,523 of NZ_ANBC01000681.1, forward strand.
ACCCCAGAAGGGACAGCGCGTGCAGCGCGAACAAGTCGATGACGTGGTGATCGTGGTCCCCGGTATCACCGGCAGCCGCCTGGCAGACAAGGACGGCACGGAAGTCTGGGGCCTGTCCGGGACGGCGCTCCTGCGGGGGATCGCGACGTTCGGCAGATCGGTGCGAAAGCTGGCCCTGCCCGACGACATCGGCGACGACCACCCCGGCGACGGGGTCACTGCCACCGGGCTGATGCAGGACCTGCACATCCTGCCCGGCATCGGAGCGGCGGTGGACGGCTACCAGAATCTGTTCGCGTGGTTGCAGCGCGAGTTCACCCTCACCCCCGCCAGGGGCGAGGAGCCCGGAAACCTGGTCGCCTTCCCCTATGACTGGCGGCTGTCGGTCCGATACAACGCCCGAGAACTCAAACGCACCGCCCAACTGGCCCTGGAGCGCTGGCGCGCCCACTATCCACACAACCGTGAGGCGCAGGTAGTGTTCCTGTGCCACTCGATGGGCGGGCTGATCGCCCGGTACAGCATCAACAACCTACCCGATCCGGTGCCCACCCGGTCGGTCATCACTCTGGGCACCCCGTTCCGGGGGTCCTTCGACGCACTCACCAACCTGGTCAACGGCAAGACAGTCCTGGGCTTTGACCTTTCCGGTGTGGCACGCTCGCTGCCCTCGCTACACCAGCTCACCCCGGACTACAGGTGCGTCCTGCAAGACGGCGTACGCGTGGCCGCGCACACCACCGACCTGCCCGGGGTGAACCGAAATCTGCTGCTGGACGCTGCCCGCCTACACGAGGAGCTGCGCACCGACAACACCCCGTACGCCCACCATGCCGTCGTCGGCCAGCGCCAGCCCACCACGGTTACCGGAGGCCTGGACGGGGAGAAGCTGACCGCTTCCGTCGAGATCGACGGCGATATTCCTCAAGGCGATGGGACCGTGGCCAGGTTCGCGGCCCGACCCGCCGGGTCTCAGGCAGCCGAGATCGGGCATGTGGACAAGCACGGGTCCCTGCAGAACCGCCAGTCGGTGCGCGACCAGATCTGGACGTGTCTGACCGCGAAGGACAAGGACTACCGGGGAGTGGGCCGCAACACCCTGAGTGTGGACGCCCCCGACGTCCTGGCACCCGGTGAACTGTTCACCTTGGAAGTGTCCGCCGAGGATGACGACCTGCGGGTGGCCGCGACGGTCACTCCGGTGGGCGACAACGAGGACGATGCCGCCCCGCGCTCGCTGCGCAACCTGGGAGGTGGCCGCTACGGCGCCACCTTCAACAACCTTGCCCCGAGCGCCTACCGGGTGCGGACCCACCTCCGATCCGACCGCGGGTCAGCCGTCACCCACCTGCTGCTGGTCACCGATGGAAAGGACACCTATGTCTGACAAGACGCTGTCCGGCTCCCTTCTGGCCTTCGGGGTGGGCAACTACGAGGCCAGTGAGTACAACGAACTACCCACAGCGATCCCCCAGGTGGAGAAACTCGCTGGGCTGCTCTCCGGCTCGGGCTACACGGACGCGGTGATCGCCGACCCCACCAGCGCTGACGCCGTGCAGGACGCCTGTGAACGGTGGGCAACCCGGTGGCGCCGTGAACGCGACCGCGGACCCGCTGTGCTCGTGTGGTCGGGGCACGCGGCCAGCGGGCCACGGCTCGTGCTCACCGGCGCGGGCCCCACAGGAGCACCGCGCAACATCCCTCTGGCCGCGCTCACCGAGTACCTCACCGTGCGCACCGACGCGACCGAGAGCACCGTCCCCATTCCTTACCAGAGACTGGTCATTGTCGACACGTGCTACTCCGGTGACGGGATCACCGCCCAGATAAACCAGGAGATGGAGCGTCTGAAGGAGACGTCCCAGAGTCCCGAGGCCCCTCATGTGTGGCTGGGCTACATCGCCAGCTGTTGGCCCCAAGAGCGGGCCGAGGGTGCGGGTGCGCTGATCAACACGATCAACCACCTGCTTGAACACGGCCTGGAACCGGGGTCGGACGGCCGTTACAGCGTGGTCTGGTCCCCGAACAACAAGTTCCTCACCGGTAACGACTTACTGGAAGCGGTCGGCCGCGCCTGGCGCGGCTCTTCCAACAACAAACCCATCCCCGTCACGGCGGGGACAGCGGATCGCATGTTCCTTAACCCCCGTTGGAGTGGGCCTCCACGCCCCCGCCTGATCGACGCGCACCTGGCCGAGGCCGCCCGCTCAGGCGGGAGCATCGACGCCGACGAGTGGTTCTTCACCGGCCGCCGCGCAGTACTGGAGCAGATCACCGAGTGGATGACCGGTACTGCACCCGGTCTGTGCCTGGTCACCGGTGCGGCCGGAAGCGGCAAGTCTGCGGTGGTGGGGCACATTGCGGCGCTGTCCAACCCCGAAACCCGCACACAGGTGCTGGACACCCCCGGGTGGGATCGCGAGTCCCCCGATCCTGGGGCCGGTTCGGTGCATACGACCCTGCATCTGCGCGGTCTGGACGCGTCCGGGATCGCCAAGGAGCTAGCTAAGGCGTTCGGGCTTCCCACACCGGACAACCCCACCGACTTCCTCAGCTCACTCAAGAGGACGCAGAGCAACACGGCTCCTGTCGTCATCCTCGACGGCTTGGACGAGGCTGTCTCCGACGATCCCGGCAAGGACCTCGTTCGTGGTCTGGTGCAGCCGTTGTCAGAAGATGTGCGGCTACTTCTCTCCTCTCGCCCGATACACATTCCTGTGCAAACCACCAGCGATGACGGACAACCGCAGCGCGTCTACAGGCCCTTGCGAGACCTGCTCACCCAGCAGGCAGTGTCGTCTCGCCCATTCCTCTGCGTGGATCTGGCTGAACAACAGTCGACCAGTGATGACATCCGCAGGTATCTCATTCGGCGGCTGAGTCGAGTCGACACGGCGACCGAGGAACAGGCCAGAGCTGTCACCAGCGCTTTGGTGGTTCCGGCTGATGAGAACGCTGGCGGGTTCCTGTTCGCCCGTATCACGGCGGACTGGCTCTCTCACCGCGCACCCGCCGAGTGGACGGACGATTTGCCGGCAACGGTAGCGGAGGTGTTCGAGGCGGATATCTCAGCGCTGTCCGATAACCCGGTACCACGCGAACTTTTGGAGGCTCTTGCCTGGGGAAAGGGGAGGGGTCTACCTGCAGACATCTGGTGTGCGATCGCCTCGACGATTCATCCCGATCATACATATGAGCGTGCGGACGTGGAGGGATGTCTCACTCTGTTCCGCAGGTACATCATCGAGGACGGTGATGGGCAACAGCCCATCTATCGGCTATTCCACCAGGAGTTCATCGAGTATCTCCGCGAGTTGGTTTCCACCAAAAATTCCTCTCCGAAAAAGGAAATCGCGGTGAAACTAACGGGTCTTGCCCGAGCGAGTCTGGATGAGTCGGGCGTAGACTCTCCTGATGTGATTCCCCTCTACCTGTGGGTGCACCTAGTCGAACACGTCCAGGAAGCTGGCTATGAGGGTGTATCCGCGTTGCGTGAGATCGCAGAACGGTACCCACAGACTTTCTTGCCTGACCTGGCCGGATCACTGCACAACCTTGCTATCCGCCTGTCGGAGGAAGGACAGCACGAAGAAGCCCTTGCACCCGCCCAGGAAGCTGTCAACATCCGCCGGACCCTAGCCGAGCAAACCCCCGAAGCCTACTTCCCTGACCTAGCCCGATCACTGGGCAACCTCTCCAACCAACTAGCGGAACTAGGACGGTACGAGGAAGCACTCAACAACGCACAACAAGCCGCAACTATCAGCCGATCCCTGTCCGAACAAAACCCCGCAGTTTACCTCCCTGACCTAGCCGGATCTCTGGACAACCTCTCCAACCAACTAGCGGAACTAGGACGGCACGAGGAAGCACTCAACAACGCACAACAAGCCGCAACTATCAGCCGA
>NZ_ANBC01000682.1 GCF_000341125.1 Nocardiopsis lucentensis DSM 44048
CGGCCGGCGGGTTCTGGGCCTGCTCCCCGCGCACGCGGGGATGGACCTGGGTCGGGGTCGCGCATGGGCCGGGAATCGAACTGCTCCCCGCGCACGCGGGGATGGACCCGCCTTGCTGTGCGGCTTCTTGTGGCGCCGCTCCTGCTCCCCGCGCACGCGGGGATGGACCCGAGGTCGAAGGTTTCTGGGGAGCCGCCGTCGCCTGCTCCCCGCGCACGCGGGGATGGACCTGCGGGAGCCCTTCTTCATCCACCCGAGCTTGCCTGCTCCCCGCGCACGCGGGGATGGACCCGTCTTGAGGTCGACCAGCCACAACCCGGCGGGCTGCTCCCCGCGCACGCGGGGGTGGAGGGTGCGGGGCCCCGCGGGAGACGTCCGCCCTCGACACGGGCGAGTGTCCGACCGCTTACCTAAGCTCGGCGACATGGCTATTCACCGTATGGACAACGTCGGTATTGTCGTCGAAGACCTCGAGGTCGTGACCGCGTTCTTCGTTGAACTCGGCATGGAACTGGAGGGTGAGGGACGGGTCGAGGGGCGGTGGGTGGACCGTGTCGTCGGACTCGACGGTGTCCGAACCGACATCGCGATGCTGCGGACCCCGGACGGCCACAGCCGGATCGAACTGATGAGGTTCCGTACACCGACGGCGGTCGCTACCGAGCCGAAGAACGCACCGGCGAACGCGCTGGGCATTCGTCGTGTCATGTTCGCCGTCGACGACATCGACGACGTCGTGGCCCGCCTGCGCGCCCACGGTGCCGAACTCGTCGGCGAGGTCGCCCAGTACCAGGACAGCTACCGGCTCTGCTACGTCCGTGGCCCCGAGGGTGTCATCGTCGGACTGGCCGAGCAGCTCAACTGAGAAACCGCGGAATGTGTCCTTCGCGGTACGGCGGCATATCCGGCACGGGCGGTTTTCAGGTGTACTGCGACATCGAACCGGCTCTTCGCCTCGCCCGCCTTCGACCGAACTGAGTCCGACGCGGGGACGGTCACGATTGGACGGGGTCCGATGAGGCAGAAGCCCTCGCCGGACGATGAGAAGGGCGGTCGGGTGCGCCTGGCCCAGGGGCGTACAGGACGTGCGACGCCCTGGGGCCGATGCACTTCGCGGCCGATCGGGCGGTGGGTGCGGCCCCACCGCTCAGGTGGACTCGGCAACGGGCGGATACGGCTGGCCCGGGCGGTGGACCGGGCGGCGCCGGGACTACGCTGACCGGTGCGGTGTCGACCCCTCGCGGCGGCAACCGCCCGGGGACCGGTGCCCGCCGCCCCGGGGTATTCCACGGGAAAGTTCCTCCATGTCTGTCATCTCACGCGTCGCCGACGCCGTCGGCCGCTGGTTCGCCCCCCTGGTCCTGCTCGGAGGGGTCCTCGGACTCCTCGCGCCCGACCTGGCATCGACCCTGACCCCCCACATCCCCCTCCTGCTCGGCGTCATCATGTTCGGGATGGGCCTCACCCTGCGCCCGGTCGACTTCGCGGTCGTGGCCCGGCACCCCAAGGCGGTGGCTCTGGGCGTGCTCGCCCAGTACACGGTGATGCCGCTGCTCGGCTACGGGATCGCCCACCTGATCGGCCTGCCTCCGATGCTCGTGGTGGGCATGGTCCTGGTGGGCGCCGCTCCGGGCGGGACCGCCTCCAACGTGATCGTCTACCTGGCGCGCGGTGACGTGGCGCTGTCGGTGGCGATGACGTCGGTCTCCACCCTGCTGGCTCCGGTGCTCACCCCGCTGATCGTGCTGGGCCTGGCCGGTTCGACGCTGCCCGTCGACACGGGCGCCCTCTTCCTGTCCATCGTCAAGATGGTGCTGCTGCCCGTCCTGGCGGGACTCCTGCTGCGCCGGTTCGCGGACCGGGCGGTCACCGCGGCCCTTCCGGCGCTGCCGCTGGTGTCGGTCACCGGGATCGTGGTCGTGGTCGCCGGGGTGGTGGGCGCCAACGCCGACACGGTTCTGGGCACGGGCCCCCTGGTGGCACTGGCCGTTGTGTTGCACAACGCTCTGGGGCTGGGCCTGGGGTACCTGGTCGGCCGGATCGGCGGGGGGGCC
>NZ_ANBC01000683.1 GCF_000341125.1 Nocardiopsis lucentensis DSM 44048
GCGCCGCGCGGTCAGCGTCGAGGTCGGTATGCAGAACTCCGGACTGGCCGCCGCGCTGGCCACGGCGCACTTCGCGCCCCTGGCCGCGCTTCCCGGAGCGCTGTTCTCCGTGTGGCACAACATGTCCGGCGCGGCCGTGGCGACGCTGTGGGCGCGCCGCCCGCCGCAGGACACGGCCGCCCGATCGGAGGCGGACGTCACCGGGATCGGGTGACCGCCGCGGGGTTCGGGGGGTGCGGCGGAACGCTGGCCGTTCCCCCCGTTCCGGGATTCCATGCGCGCGGGGTGTGGCCTGAAGTGGACATTCGGGGTCGGGCGAGTGGTGTACGGGAGGCTCCGACGCTTGTCAGTGTGGTCCCATGCCCGAGCGACGCCGCGTGCTCCCGGTCCCGTGTTCCTGGATCCTCGCGTTCGTGCTGATCGCCGCCGCGTGCGATCCCCACGCGTCCGTGACCGTCCCGCTCCCTCCCGAGGGGCCGATGTCCGGTCCGCCGATCGTGCTCAGAGCGGCCCCGGGTTCCTGCGGCGGCGCGGTCCGACGGCGCCCGCGCGGTCGGTGCCCCAGACCCCGGATGGCGTGGGGAACCGGTCACCCCCGTTGCCGCTACCGCTGAGCCCGGGTTGGGGGCATGCGCCTACACCCCGTGCACGGCCCGCCGGACGGCCGCGTAGCGCTCACGCACGCGCGGCACCGGCGCGGGCTCGGTCTTCGGGCCCGTCTCGGCGGTGTCCCATTCCGGAGGCTGGTCGGACCCGGTCAGTGCCCACGCCGCCTGGCGCGCCGCGCCGAGGGCCACGTACTCCGCCGGTGCGGGCACGACCACCGGCACGTCCAGGATCGTGGGCGCGATCGCGCGTACCGCCGCCGACCGGGCGCCGCCGCCCAGGAACAGTACCCGGCCCACCGGGACCCCGGCGTTGGTCAGCGCGGTGAGCCCGTCGGCCAGCCCGCACAGCATGCCCTCCACCGCCGCGCGCGCGATGTTCTCCGGCCGCATGGTGGACCGGCGCAGGCCGTGCAGCGAACCGGCGGTGTCCGGCAGCACCGGTGTGCGCTCCCCGTCCAGGTAGGGCAGCAGGACCACGCCGCCCGCGCCCGGCTCGGCGGCCATGGCCAGCTCGTCCAGTCCCGCCGGGTCCACACCCAGCATCGCCGCGGTGGCCGTGAGCACGCGCGCGGCGTTGAGGGTGCACACCAGTGGCAGGAACCGTCCGGTGGCGTCGGCGAATCCGGCCACCGTGCCGGTGCGGTCGCGGGTGGCCTCGTCGCTGACCGTGAACACGGTGCCGCTGGTACCCAGGGACAGCGCGGCGTCGCCCGCCCGCAGGCCCAGCCCCAGGGCCGCGCCCATGTTGTCCCCGGTGCCCGGGGCGACGAGCGCGCCCGAGGAGGTGTGTCCGACGGCCTCGTTCGGGGCGGCCACACGCGGCACGGAGATCTCGCGTCCGAACGCGCGGACGAGCAGGTCGGTGCGGTAGACGCCCTGGCGCGGCGACCAGTATCCGGTGCCGGACGCGTCGCCGCGGTCGGTGGTAGGTTCGCCCACGCCGCCCGTCAGCCGCCAGGTGAGCCAGTCGTGCGGGAGCATCACCCCGGCCACGCGTGCGGCGGCCCCGGGCTCGTGCTCGGCCAGCCAATGCAGCTTGGTGACGGTGAAGCTGGCCCCGGGGACGCTGCCCACCGCGTCCGCCCAGGCCTTGGGACCGCCGAGCTCGGCCACCAGGTCGTCGGCGGCCCCGGCGGAGCGCATGTCGTTCCACAGCAGGGCGGGGCGCACGACCTCCCCCTCGCCGTCCACCGTGACCATTCCGTGCTGCTGCCCGGCGACGGCCACCGCCGCCACGTCGTCGAGCAGCCCGGAGGAGGCGCCGGTCAGCGCCGACCACCACTCGCGGGGATGGATCTCGGTTCCGTCGGGGTGCGGCGCACGCGCCTCGCGTACCACCGCGCCGCTGTCGGCGTCGCGGACCACGACCTTGCAGGACTGCGTCGAACTGTCGATTCCGGCGACCAGGGCCATTTCCGCTCCGGGTGTGAGGAGGTGGAGGGGGAGCCGATCACCCCTGTGGCACGCGAAGTTCCTACCCCGTTCGCCGCTTCGGTCCCAGGCGTGGGGCTTTCCCGGGGGCCGGACAGACGCCGGTGGTTGCGCGCCAAAACCCGAGAGCACCATGACCACGGACGAGCGAGCCGGTCGCCGAGTTCCGGGGGTAGGCCGGGGAGCGTTCCGGACACGAACGCCGCCGACATCGTGGCCGCTGTCCCGGGCCTGGCGCCGGCCGGGAAACTCGTATCCGTCCTGCGCCCGGTGCGACGGAAGGGCGGTACGGGGGGAGTGGTCCGCGCCATCCTGACCGCCTCCGCGCGGTGTGGCCCGGTCGTGTCGGCCGTCGGTGTGGCCGGGCCGCGTCCGTGGCAGGCGGGTCTTGCCCGTGGAACGGAAATCAGATATTTTATTTTATATGGTTTCGATTGTTTTCGGGAAAGGGGTACCGAGCCATGCGGCGACCGGCCATCGCCGGCCCGGTGCGCACGCTCATCGGCGCCTTCGGCGGAGCCCCGCGGACGGTACCGGTCGAGTGCCTCGCCGCCTTCGGCGCACACGGCGGCGCGGTCGCGCGCCGATTCCCCGCCTTGCCGCTGGTCTTCGTGCTGATGCGGAGCGCCCGCCGGGCCGAGGGCGCGGCCGTCCCCGTCGACGACGACCTGAACGGGGTCGGGTCCATCGACCCGGTGCGCGTCGGCGAGTGGAGCACCAGTGTTCACGGCTGACCACCACCGGCCATCCCACCGTGCACCGCGCATCACCAGTGAGGGGACGACCATGATCGACCGAAGCGCGTGGGCCGAGCCCGGGGTGGAGACCCTCCACCCGGGGGTACACCGGATCCCCCTGCCACTGCCCAGTGACGCCCTGCGCGCCGTGAACGTCTATGTGCTGGAGGACCTGGCCGAGGACGACGGTCTCCTCCTGGTCGACAGCGGATGGGCCACCCCCGAGGCACGCCAGGCTCTGGAGGAGGGACTGGCGGCCATCGGCCGCGACCTGACCGAGATCCGCGACATCCTGGTCACCCACGTCCACCGCGACCACTACACCCACGCGGTGGAGCTGCGCCGGTCACTGGGCTGCCGGGTCCACCTCGGAGCCGGGGAGCGCCGCGGCCTCGAACTGCTCAACGAGCGGCGCGGCGGGCTGTCCTTCCTCCTGCGCACCCTGTGCCAGGCGGGAGCGACCGCCCTGGCAGAGGAGGTCCGACCCCTCTACCCCGACGACTACGATCCCCGCGACTGGGCGGCCCCGGACCACTGGCTGGGGGAGGAGACGCTGCGTTTTCCGGGCGGCGGACTCCGGGTCGTGCCGACCCCCGGCCACACCCGGGGGCACGTCGTCTACCTTGACGAACGGCGTGGGCTGATGTTCTCCGGCGACCACGTCCTACCGCACATCACGCCGTCCGTCGGCTTCGAACCGGCCGATCCGGGTGGCCGTCCGCTGGCTGATTTCCTGGACTCGCTGCACCTGATGACCCGGTACGCCGACGCCCGTCTGCTGCCCGCGCACGGTCCGGTCACCGACAGCGTGCACGCCCGTGTCGCCGAGCTGCTCGCGCACCACGAGGACCGGTTGTGTGCGACCCTCACGGCCCTCGGGGACGGTGCGAACGACGCGTTCGGCGTGGCCCGCAGGCTCACCTGGACCCGTCGCGAGGTGCCGTTCGGCGACCTGGACGCGGTCAACAGGATGCTCGCGGTCAACGAGACCGTCGCCCACCTGGACGTCCTCGTTCTGCGGGGGCGGACCACGGTCGAGACGGCCGACGGAACGCACCGGTACGCGCGCGTGCGCTGACACCGCGGCGCCGTGCGAGGACCCCGGAATGCCGCGTGGTCTTGAGAGCCGCGCGGCTTCGCGCGCGGGTTCCGTCGATTCGGCTCATCCTGGCAACACACACCGTCCGCGAGGGGGCGATTCTGCTCCAGGGCACGTGCGCCAGTGGCCGATCGCCGTGTCCGGGCCCCACGCGTTCGGCGGCGCCCGGACACGGGGACCTACTTGGACTCGACTCGTCCGAGCGGGTGGGGGTCGGCGGTCAGCGCGTCGCACGCCTCCCGCCAGGCGGTGTCCCCGGGGCGGAGTTCGGAACGGAGGTAGGCCGAGGTGAGCCGTTGGACCGCGGCCACGCGCTCGGGGTTTTCGTCCGTGGTCTCGGCGACGTCGTATCCGGAGACCCCGCCGAGCCCGTGCTCGGCGTCGAACAGGGTGAGGAGGGACTTGGGGCCCGGTGCCAGGAAGTACGGGTCGGTGTGCCACTCCGGCCCCCGGACCGTCAGGTGGGCCGAGGCGTCCTTGTCACCGGCGACCACGAGCGCGGGTGTGGTCATCGTGGAGAAGTCCATGGTCAGGAGGAAGGAGTAGTTCTCGGCCACGAAACCGGTGACGGCGTCGCCGCCCCTGCCGGGCGCGGCGAGCAGCACACCCGCCCCGATCCGGGGGTCGGCCAGGTTCACCTCCGTTCCGTCGTCGGGGTCGGTGAGCCGCGCGCCCAGCAGCAGGCTCGCGGTGTGCCCGCCCATCGAGTGCCCGGCCACGGCGACCCTGTCATGGTTCAGGCGTCCGCGGAGCTGGGGGACGGCGGTCTCGATCGCGTCGAGTCGGTCGAGGACGCGCATCATGTCCTCGACCCGTGATCGCCAGTACAGAGGCGCCTCGGGGTGGTCGGGATCCAGGTCCAGGCTCCGCGAGCTCAGATGCGTGGGCTGGATGACGACGAACCCGTGCGCCGCCCAGTGGTGGGCGAGCGGTGCGTAGCCGTTCAGCGAGGAGAGGTGGTTCGAGGATCCCTGGCCGTGGGAGAGGAGGACGATCGGTAGGTCGCTCCCCGTCATGGGTGCCGACACCCGCACCTCCAGGTCGACGGCTCGCCCGGGGGTCGGTAGCACCACCGGGCTGATCGAGAGGACGGCGGCGGGCGAGCTCGGGGCGTCGGCTGTGTGCGTCGGTTCACGCATGGGGCGTTGTTCCCTTCGGTGGCCTCCGTCGCCGGTCGCGGGGCGTGCGGAGGGTGGGGTCGAGGAGCGTCCATCGACCGCAAAAGCGGAGCGATGTTCCGCTTAATATACGGAACAACGCTCCGTTTTGTAAACGGAGTAGTGTTCCGCTGTGTCGGCGGTGGGAGGAGAACGTGGTGTCCGGTCCGAACCAGTCCGGGGAGGCGTCCGCCCGGGGGAAGCGAGCCGACGCGCGGCGCAACCAGCAGAAACTGCTCGCCGCCGCCGCGGCGGTCTTCATTTCCTCCGGCGTCGACGCGCCGATCCGTGAGATCGCGGCCAGGGCGGGTGTCGGGATGGGGACGATCTACCGCCACTTTCCGACGCGGGCGGATCTGGTCGTCGCCGTCTACCGCCACCAGGTCGAGGAGTGCGCTGAGGCGGGACCGCGGCTGCTGGCCGGCGCCGACTCCCCGTTCGTGGCGCTCCGTCAGTGGGTCGACCTGTTCATCGACTTCCTGGTCACCAAGCACGGGCTCGCCAACGCACTGGGATCGGACGGCGGCGGCTTCGACGCGCTGCACGCCTACTTCCTTGACCGCCTGGTGCCCGTCTGCGCGGGGTTGCTCGACGCCGCGGTCGATGCCGGGGAGATCAGGCCCGGTACGCAGGCTTACGAGCTGATGCGCGGCATCGGCAACCTCTGCATCGGGCACGACAGCGACGCCCGTTACGACCCTCGCCGGTTGGTTGACCTGCTGCTCCGGGGGCTGCGGCGACCGGAGTCATCCTGACCTGACCGCGGCTCGCACCGGACCGAGCCCCTGTCTGAGGGGGAAGCACATTAGATATCCACTATGCGCCTGCGGTTCGCGCGTCGGAAACGAGGCCGCTCCCGGGCAGCCCGTCCCGCCGGTTGAGACGGCGGCCGCGTGAGGGGCGNACGCGCTTCTCCCAAGAGACGGCGCGGTGCTCAACCACATTTCGTCGCAGGCGCTCGGACTGCCGTAGCCGACCGGTCAGGCGGACTCCCGGCCGTCCCAGAGGCCGCGCTGCCGCAGGAGTTCGACCAGGTGCTTGGTGCTCTCCTGGAGGTGGCCCTCGGTCAGCTTGCGCGCCTCCCGGGTATCGCCCGAGCGCAGGGCCTCGATGATCTTGCGGTGGTCCTGGCGCGTGGCCTCGACATGGCCTTCGATCGCCGCATAGAAGCGATTGGGCAGGTGCTGCACGATCGAACCCAGGATCAGTGCCAGGCGGTGGGAGTGCGCGGCCAGGTTGACCTGGCGGTGGAACGCGTGGCCCAGGGCGCCGATCCGCTCCTCGTCACCGGACTCGACGGCCTTCTCGTAGTCGTCGAGGATCTCCTCCAGCCGCGCGATCTCCTCGGGGGTGATCCGCTTCGCGGCGCGGGCCGCGAGCTCACCGGCCAGCTTGCCCTGGGCCCAGAAGATGTCGTGGACGTCCTCGGCGGTGAAGGTCTCCACCATGAAGCCGCGCCGGGGGACCAGCTTGACGAAGCCCTCACTGCGCAGCGCGAGGAGCCCTTCGCGAACCGGCGTGTTGCTGACGCCCACGGCCTCGGCGATCGGTTCGAGTCGTAGAAACTCCCCGGGGCGAACCTTGCCTGAGAGGATGAGCTCCCGAACATAGGCGGCGACCTCCTCGGGGAGGCCTCGCGCCCTGCTGCCCACGGTCGTCATGCCACCTCACCGATTCTTGTTTTCATATGAAGTTCTCCATATGATATCGCGGCTGTCGCGTGTCCCCGATGGGGTCCCGTGGGAGACCTGTTCACTCAGGCGCTGCGCTGTTCACCTGTCTCGATCATGCGGTCCGCACCCTCGATGATGTGCTCCTCCACGAGTGTGCGCGGTCCATACACCGCTCCGCTTTCGCCCCTCGAATTCGCCCCTCAAAGGTGTGTGCGCCTCATCGCCCGCCGCATCTCCCGCGCGCGGGGAGTTCAACCGAGGTCGGTTCGGGCGGCGCGCTCCAGAAGCTCGACCACCTCCTCGTCCGGCGTCTGGGAGAACTCCTGGTACCACTCACCGACGGCGTGGAAGAACTCGGGCTCATGGACGCACACCACCTCGTCGGCGACCCGGCGCAGGTCCGCGATCGAGTCGGGGGACCCGACGGGCACCGCGACCACCACCCGGTCGGCGCCCCGGGCGCGAGCCACCTGGCACGCGGCCCGCGCGGTCGCTCCGGTGGCCACGCCGTCGTCGACGAGGACGACCGTCCGGCCGGTCAGCGGAACACCGGACCGGCTGCGGCGGAACCGTTCCACCCGCGCGTCCAGTTCCGCCCGCTCACGTCGCTGCACCCCGTCCAGTTCCGCCTCGCTGACGTTCGCCATGCGGATGATCTGGTCGTTGACGACCCGCACGCCGCCCTCGCCGATCGCGCCCATGGCCAGCTCGGGCTGGTAGGGAACGCCCAGTTTGCGGATCACGATCACGTCCAGGGGCGCGCGCAACCGCCGGGCGACCTCGAAGGCGACGGGCACGCCGCCGCGTGGCAGCCCCAGCACGACGACGTCCTCCTCGCCCAGGTCACCCAGCCGCTCGGCCAGGCGCAGCCCGGCGTCGGCGCGGTCGCGAAACTCCGTCATCGTGTCCTCCCCGGGTTTATGCGGGGGTGATCAGGCCGTAGTGGCCGTCGTAGCGGTGGTAGAGCACGTTGCCCCGTCCGGTCCGTGCGTCGAGGAAGAAGACGAACGGCAGCCCGGTGGTCTCCAACCGGTCGATCGCCTCCCGAACGCCCATCCGCGGCGGCGGATGCGGGCTGACCGTCAAGGGGACGGCGCTCGTGCCCTCGCGGCGGGGACGCGGGGCCACCTGGGCCAGCCGGTACCCCTCGCCTGAGTGGTAGATGACGCTGTCCTGCCCGGTCTCGGTGTCGGTGAACAGCAGGAAGCCGTAGTCCAGCGTCTCCATGTCGAATGCGGCCTCGTCGGGACTCTCCGCGGCCAGCGTGAACGACTTGTGCCGGATCACCTCCCGTTCCTCCATCGGACGCGGGTAGTACTCCGGGCGGTGCGTGGGCTCGGCGCCGTGCCGCCACTCGTGCGGTCCCGCCGTCGGCCGACCACCGCGGCGGGCCTCCCAGTGCCGACCGACCCGGTCGAGCCGGACCAGCAATCGGTCGTGGAGCAGGTCGATGGCCTCACGCATGGTCGCACCCGCCACCTGTGCTCTCACCAGGCGGCCGTTGACGTCCAGGTTGGCCTGCGCGACCGCCGGGCGCGCCACCGCCGGGCCGGCGGCCATGGTCAGTCTCACGCGGGCGAAGAGCACCGGTTCGGGCGCGTGCCCGAACACCGCGGCGATCGTCGAGCGGGCGTGGTCGGCGGAGTCCCGCGACACCGCTCCCCGGTGTTCCACGGCCACCTCGGGGGCGGCCCATGTCGTCGACCGGTTCATGACACCCTCGCTTTCGCGGATCGGCGTCCGGCGGAGCCGAGGAGGCCGGGACCAGCGGTTCCCACGGTCGCGTCAACACCCCTGGACGGGCTTCGCGACGTCCTCGACACGGATGTCCACGGTCCACGGCTTGGACTGTGCGGACCGCGCCTCCTCACCCCGCCCTCTCCTTCCAGCTTGAAGGACGCGGGCCCTCCTGACCAGGGCTCGGTGCCCCGGTCGGCTCCCTTGGGCGGTCGGCGCCGCCGTCCGCGGGGCGCACGTGTCCTGGAGCCTCAGCTCCGGTTCGGACGGGTGAGCCGCCGGTGGAGGCCGCGCAGGGCCTCCAGGAGCACTCCGAGGAGGAAGGACTGCACCAGGGCGCAGACGGCGATCCCGCCGAGGAAGAACCAGGTGGGTGCGTCCCATCCCCAGACCGCGTCCTCGATGACCGGCACGACCATGAAGGCGGGGAAGGTGAACAGGGCGGGCCACACCCAGATGAATCCGGGATCCTCGCTGAACACCGTGACGGCCGTGGCGACCGCGGCGGAGACGCCGACGAGCCCGAGGTAGATCATCGAGACGGGGTTGGTGAAGGTCAGGCGGATGAGGAATCGGGCTCTCACGGGTGCTCCTGTGTAGAGGCGGTGGGTCCCATGCTCCCGGGCGGCCTCGCCCGTGTCGTGAGTACTCGTGCTCAGCCGGAGGGGTCACCGCCCACCACGGATCACCGGTCGGTTCCGGGCGCCCGGTCGGGGTCAGTCAGCGGGCGTGACCGGTGTGACCTCCTGCAACAGGCCCCAGGTGAAGTCGGCGAGGTGACGGCCGCCGCCGGAGTCAGTGAGCAGCAGTCGCCAACGCGAGGGGGCGGTGCCCTCCAACGGTGTGGAGGGGAGCGCGCGGGCGACGTCGTCGATGACGAACGACCAGGGCCGGAGGTCGTCGACACCGCGCAGCGGGGGCACCGGTACTCGAGGGGCCCGCACGAGCCACTCCTGGACCAGGGCGCCGCCGGGGGCGGTGACCACCTCGAAGCGCAGGTCCGGCCAGAGCGGCACCGGCCACTGGCGGGCCTCGCACGACATGCCTCCCGCGGTGATGTCGCGCCGTGACGGGGCGGGACCGAGAACCGTGGTGAACCGGCGGACCGGGCCACCGGAACCGCGTCCGCCCCGTGCCATGGCCTGCCAACGACGGTTGGCCTCGCGCATCGCGGTCGTGGTGGTGCCGAGCTTGCGCACCGCCTCCTCGACCAGCTCCGGCTGGAAGTCGGCCATCCTGCGCAGCAGGACCAGTTGGAATTCGAGCGCGCCCATGCGACGACACTAGCGCCCGTCCCGTCCCCCGTCCGGTCGGCGTGGGCGTTGAGGAGGTCGCCGGAGGGTAGGGCCGCAGGTGTGGCGCCGAGTACGGTCGTGGCGCCCGTGGGTCGAGCCGAGGGGGAGAGCATGACTGGCACGCTCACCGGCCGCCGGGTCGCGATACTGGCGGCGGACGGAGTGGAACAGGTCGAACTCGTCGAGCCGAGGAGGGCGTTGGAGGAGAAGGGCGCCCAGACGGAGCTGGTCTCGCTGCACCCGGGGGCCATCCAGGCGATGAACGGCGACATCGAGCCCGCCGACCGCTTCACCGTGGACCGGCGGGTATCGGAGGCCGTGGTCGACGACTACGACGCCTTGGTCGTGCCGGGCGGTACCGTCAACCCCGACCACCTGCGAAGGGATCGCGACGCGATGCGCTTCGTGCGCGGCTTCGTGGACAGGGGCAAACCGGTCGCCGCGATCTGCCACGGGCCATGGGTCCTGGTGGAGGCCGACGTGGCCCGGGGCCGGACCCTGACCTCGTATCCGAGCCTGCGCACCGACCTGCGCAACGCCGGTGCCGTGGTCGTGGACGAGGAGGTGGTCACGGACCAGGGCGTGACCACGAGCCGCAACCCCGGGGACCTGCCCGCCTTCTGTGACCGTGTGGTGAGGGAAGTCGAGCACGCCTAGGCGCGGGGCCACGGTGTCGGGGGAACACATGAACACGCCTCCCACCATCGGTGTCCTCGTCCTGGGCTACCTTGGTCGGGCAGTCCCCGAACGCCTCCTCGAGGCGGGGCACGACGTCACCGTGGAGGAGTGTTCGTCGCCCTAGGCCGGGAACGGGTCGACGGCGCGGGTGAGCGATCACGGCAGGCCCGGGAACGGGAGGCGGGGCTCCGGCGCGGTGGGCCGGGGCCCGGACACGGCGGGTCCGTCAGCTCCACCGGATCTCGGACAGGCTCTCCAGGGGAGCCCGCTGCGCCAGCGCCTCGGGTACGGCCAGCGTCTCCGCCTCGTGCAAGGGATCCGGGAACCGGAGGCGGCATCGCTCCTCCACCTCGCTCAGGGTCACCTGGAACACGCGGAACTCGTCCAGTTCCAGGGCCTCGAGCTGGTCGAGGTTCTGCGTCAGCAGGAACGCCGTGGTCCTGAGCTCGCCCTGGTCGGAGAAGACCAGCACCTTCCAGTACTCGCGCGGCAGCCGGACTCCGCGGTACAGCCGGTCGTCGCTCTGGAAGACCGGCCCCGCGAACACGCTCACCCTCAGGTCGTCGACCTTGACGCCCTCGAATACGGCGTCCTCCAGCCGTCCCCACAGCCCGCCTCGGCTGCTCTGGTTGAAGTCGTCCATCTGCGGAGCGATGTTGGTGAAGAAGAACGAGTCCGTGTTGGCCTTCCTCGCCTCGGCCAGGCTGCCCCACAGCAGGTCGGCCCGGCGCGCCAGGTGTCCTCGATCGACCCGGTTGGCCCTGTACAGCTCGTCGCCGACCTGCGCCTCATCCGGAATCCTCGGGTCCCTGGAGAACGGGATCCCCCTGCGGTCGAGCCTCTTGAGCGCACCGCCGTCGATGTTCCAGGCCACCCAGAGGGCGAAGCGGCGCGACTTGCTCAGCGCCAGGGAGAAGTGCGTGTAGGGGATGTCGTCGGCGTCCCCGAGCCGGAACAGGTCGTGCTCGATCCTGGGGTCGAGCCGCGGAGCCGGCACACGTGCCCTCAGGAAGTTGGGGTTGTACCCCTCCAGCACCTCCACCGCTTCGGGAACGGGCGGCCGCAGCGTGATCCCCAGCTCCTCGAAGACCAGCTGGGGGAGGCAGGCGAGCGCGTGCTCGTCCGGATCCGCCCGGCTCTCACCCGCGAAGTGGAGGCCCGCCAGCACCTTGCCGGGTCGGCCGCCGGGGTCCTTGAACATCCACACCGAGCCCGAGTCGCCGGGCAGACTGATCTCACCGTTCTCGGGTGGGATGTTCGGATCGACACCGATCTCGAAGCAGAGAACGTTCCGGGGACCCACACCGCGGTAGTCGATCTGGACGAGTTTGAAGGGGCTGCGGACCACGCCGTGCGTCACCCCGGTCGTCCGGCCGCTCTTGACGACCGTGTCACCGATCTCCGGCTCGCCCAGCTCCTCCGGTGCGACACCGAGGTCGAGGATGTCCGCGTCGAAACGGCGGTCCTCGACCGTGGCGACCGCGCAGTCCCCCGAGAACCCCAGGTGGGAGCGCTCCAGTCTGCCGAGGCGGTTGCGGTCGATGTGCGGGTCGTCGGCCTGGCCCGGTTGCACGACGTCCTCGCCCGGTTCGCCGGACGCCCCGTGCAGTACGTGCCAGTTGCTCAGGACGTAAGGAGTGCCGTCGTGCCTGTCGAAGACGACGCAGCCGATGGTGCCCGCCGAGACGTTGACGTGTCCGACGCTCACACCGGGCAGTGCCGGGTCGAGACGCTTGTGGCGGGTCGGGCTCTCAGCCTCGGCCACGACCCGGAACTGCGGTTCGTAGCTGCGTTGGAGCACCTCCGTGGGCACCTCGACGCCGTCCACGGTGATCGACTCAGGGAGCTTCTTCGTGCCCAGCGCCTCCAGCTGCTCCGGCTGGGCCTTCTTGCCGACCGTGAACTGGAGCGCGATCTCCCCCTCCGGCCGACTGTCCGTCGTCTTGCGGGCGATGCCGATGGAGGAGACGTTCGGATCCCTCAGGTAGCCCTCTCCCTGGGTCCGAATGAATTTCTTGAGGGCGGCGATGAGTTCGCTCTGGTCAGGGGCGCCCTCAGATGACGTGTACTCGTTCTCGGTAGCCATGGGAGGATCTCCTCAGCGAATCCGACACAGGATTCGGCGGGAACTTCTGCTCGCCTCCACCAGGCTAACTCCGACAAAAGCCGACACTCTACATAAATAGAACATAAGTGATTCAGTGTCTCACAAGGGTACGCGTGGTAGTGGGGGGATGGCCCTGCGGTGGTGTCCCGTGCCCCGACGGAGCACGTCCTGGCGTTGGAGAGCGTCCCCGTCACCGCCAGCTCCCACGGCCTTGGCACACATGACCGGCTCGGCTGGGAGGGTGGGCCGCACGCCTCCTGGCCGCTCCTGGCCGAGCCCCTGGGATGGATTCGCCGGAGAGGCCTGGAGATGACCTCCCGGATCCGTTTTCCGGAACGGTCACCTTTCAGGGAGTGCCGTTCGGGTGCCCGAACACGGGCCGAAGCGAAACGGGGCCTAGAAGTCCATCGAGGCCTCGTGGGAAGCCGGCCCCACTCCGGAGCGGGAGCGGATGCGCCGGACGTGGACCAGTCGGGACAGCCGGATGACCGGACGGATGAGCATCTGAACGCTGCCGATGAGGAAGAGCCACGTTCCCGTGGTCGCCCAGGCCGGTGAGAGGAACATGATGCTGCCCACGACGAACCACAGGCCGATGAGGATGTCGTTGGAGATGCTCGCCGCCTCGTAGCGCTGCCGGATGACCAGTTCGTGCCGGCCGATCCGTACGTCGAACGTCTTCTTCGTGTGGGGGCCGGACATGACGCCTCCCGAGGCGGTGTTCGTCTTCCCGCGTACAGATGACGGACCTACCCGGGTGCGCACCCGAATTACCCGGAGGACGTCGTCGTTTCGCCGCTCCCTCCTCGCGGGCGGGGCTGGTAAGGAGTGCTTTGGGCGCTGATCTGTCTGGTCCTGTCCTTGGTGCTCATGACCCTCGGGATCCTGCTGATCCTGAACGGTCGGGGCGCCTACGAGAACTGGGACCAGATCCAGAGGCCGTCCCTGTCCCTCGTGCCGTTCCTGTTGGACCAATGGGAGGCATCCCGCGGAGGGCCGTTCGACTCCGCTGACGGGCTGATGACCGCCCTGTTCTGGGCTGGAGCATCGCTCCTCGTGGGGTTGATCGTACGGTTCCTCACGCTCATACGGTGGTAGGTCCGGTGCCCCGGGGCGATGCGGTGACCCGGCTCGCGCCCGCCGTGTCGGCGTCTTCGGACGGGGCGGGGGATTGACGCGGCGCCGACACGAGGTATACCGCTGATAGGCGGTGTGCGGCCGGAGGTGTGGATGGGCGTCGGGCGGGTTCGCGGGTTCGCATGGTCCAGTGGTCCGGGGCGGGTGGCCCGGCCACGTCCGTATCGGCCCTTCGCCTCATGATCGTCGTCGGGCTGTCCTCGGGAACCTCGGCCGACGGCATCGACGTCGCCGCCGCGCGCCTGCGGCTGCACGGCCCGCTCGTGCGCCTGACCCCGCTGGGCCACCGCACCCTTGCCTACTCGGCGGACCTGCGCCGCGCCATCCGCGACGCCCTGCCCCCGGCAGCGACCACCCTGGAGGCCGTCTGCCGGCTCGACACCCGTATCGGTCAGGAGTTCGCGGAGGCGGCCCGGCGCGGGGTCGACGAACTCGCCGGAGGCCGGGCCGACCTGATCGCCTCCCACGGCCAGACCCTGTTCCACTGGGTGGAGGACACCGCGGCGCGCGGGACCCTGCAACTCGGCCAGCCCGCGTGGATCGCCGAGGCCACCGGCCTTCCGGTCGTGTCCGACCTCCGGGCGGCCGACGTGGCCGCGGGCGGACAGGGCGCGCCCCTGGCCGGTCTGCTGGACGTCCTGCTGCTGGGCGGACGCGCGCAACCGGTCGCCGCCCTGAACCTCGGCGGCATCGCCAACGCCACGGTCGTCCGGCCTGGAGCCCCTCCGGTGGCGTTCGACACCGGTCCGGCCAACGCCCTGATCGACGCCGCCGTGCGACGGATCACCGGTGGACGCGCCGACCTCGACACCGACGGCGCGCTCGCCCGGTCCGGTCGCCCGAACCCCGCCCTGCTGGAGCACCTGCTCACCGAGCCGTACTACCGCCTCACGCCCCCGAAGACCACCGGCGTCGAGCTGTTCGGCCCCGCCCATCTCGACGCGGCGCTGCGGCGGGTCGCCGTGCCCGAGGCCGGCGACCTGCTGGCCACCCTGGTGGAGCTCACCGCCGTCACCGTCGCCGACGCCCTGCGCCCCCACGGGGTGACCGAGGTGTTCGCCTCCGGCGGCGGTGTGCGCAACCCGGTCCTCATGGAGCGGATCGCCGCCCGGATCGCCCCGGCGCGGCTCGGCGCCTCCGACGACCTCGGTCTGGACGGCGACGCCAAGGAGGCCTACCTCTTCGCCCTGATCGGCTTCCTCACCTGGCACGGGCTGCCCGGTTCCGTGCCCGCCTGCACCGGCGCCCGACGGGCACCGGTGGCCGGCCGCCTCACTCCGGGGCACGCGCCGCTCGGCCTGCCCGAACCCGCGACGACCCTCCCCCAACGCCTACACGTCGACCCGTCGGACGCGTGACCCGTCCGCCCCCACCTCCGGAGGCCCGCAGTGCAACCCGTCGACCTCGCGGTCATCGCCGTGTACCTGCTGTGCTCGGCGTGGCTCGGGCTGAAGCTGTCGGGCCGGCAGCGCGACGTGAAGGACTACTTCGTCGGCGGCGGACGGCTGCCCTGGTGGGCGGTGTGCCTGTCGGTGGTGGCCACCGAGACCAGCGCCCTGACCGTGATCAGCGTCCCCGGCGTGGCCTACCTGGGCGACGTCACGTTCCTCCAGGTGGCGGTCGGCTACCTGGTCGGGCGTGTGGTCGTCGCCTTCGTGCTCCTGCCCCGTTACCACCGGGGCGAGATGACGACGGCCTACACCTACCTGGGCCGACGCTTCGGGCGCGGCATGCAGGGCACGGCCGCCGTCACGTTCCTGTTCACCCGTCTGCTCGCCGACGGGGTGCGCCTGTTCGCGGCGGCCATTCCGATGAGGATCGTCCTGGCCCACTACGGGGTGGACCTGTCCTACTTCGCCATCATCGGCCTGCTCGCGGCGGTCACGGTCCTGTACACCCTCATCGGCGGCATCAGGGCCGTGGTCTGGGTGGACGTGGCGCAGATGGGGTTGTACGCGGTCGGCGGCGTCATCGCACTGGCCGTCATCGTCACGAGCCTGGACGTGAACTTCCTCGCCGTCGCGGCCGACGCGGGCAAGACCCGGTTCCTCGATTTCACGTCGAACCCGGTCTCCGCGCCGTACGCGACGGTCACCGCGGTGCTGGGCGGCGCGCTGCTGTCCACCGCCTCACACGGCGCCGACCAGATCATCGTGCAGCGGCTGCTGGGGTGCCGTACCCTGCGCGACGCCCAAAAGGCGGTGATCGGCAGCGGCGTCGTGGTGTTCTTCCAGTTCGCGCTGTTCCTCACCGTGGGCCTGGCGCTGTTCTCCCACTTCGACGGCGCCTCGGTCGACCGGCTCGGGCTCACCGGCCCCGACGAGGTGTTCCCGGCGTTCATCGTCGAGGGGATGCCCGCCGGGCTGTCGGGTCTGCTGCTCGCCGGGATCATGGCGAGCGCGATGAGCACCCTGTCCTCGTCGCTGTCCGCCCTGTCCTCCTCGACCATGGCCGACCTGTACGCGCGGTTCACCCGTCGGCCGCTCACCGACGTCCAGGGCCTGCGGCTCGGAAGGCTGTTCACCCTCGGTTGGGGACTGGTGTTCGTCGGGGCCGCCGCGATGTTCACAGGTACCGACAACCCGGTCGTCGAGCTGGGTCTGTCCGTGGCCAGCCTGACCTACGGCGGTCTGCTCGGCTCGTTCTTCCTGGGCCTGTGGGTGCGCAGGGCGCGCCAGGCCGACGCCCTGGTCGCCTTCTGCGCGGCCGTGGCGACCATGGCCTGGCTGTTCCTGTTCGAGCGCGAGCTGGTCGGGTTCACCTGGTACACGGCCATCGGCGTGTCCATCGTGCTCGGACTGGGATCCCTGCTCTCCCTGCGGCACCGCGACGCGGCGGCGGAGACCGGGACGGACGGGGACGGAACCGGTGGCGCACGCCCGCCGGAGGGCGCGTTGGAGGGCGGGGAGGAGCGGGCCTGACGGTGTCGACGCCCGGGCAGCGCGGCGACCCGGTCGACCTCCGTGCCGGGGGTGGGCCTGTGACGACCGGGCACCTTCGCGCCGCGCGGCGGTAGGGGCGTTTCGGCCGTGGTCCGCGTGCTCCGGCCGGCTTCGTGGTGGCCGGTGGGTCAGGGCGCCGGGCGGGTGTGTACGAGGGCGTCGGGGCAGGTCGCGGCGACCTCGGTGAGCGTGTCGCGCTCACGCTCGTCCACCGACAGTCCCCAGCGGGTCTTGACGGTGACCCATTCGGTGACGTAGCGGCAGTGCGCCTCGGCCAGGGGCGGCAGCCAGGTGGAGGGGTCCTGGTCGGCCTTGCTGCGGTTGGAGCGGGCGCTGACCGCGACCAGGGCCACCTTCTCGTCCAGGTCGTTGGCGTAGTCGCGGCGGCGGGCGGTGGTCCAGTCCGAGGCTCCGCTGTCCCAGGCTTCGGCGAGGGGGACCATGTGGTCGACGTCCAGCGTCCGGGAGGCGTCGATGGTCTGACCGTCGTAGTAGGACTCCCACTCCCCGCCGGTGACACGGCATCGGGGTCCGACCTCGGGGAAGGTGGTGGCCTCGTCGATGAGGACCTCCTTGCGGGTGTGGCAGCCGTCCCGGTCGCCGTCCACCCAGTGGGGGAACAGCGATCGGTCGTAGCCGTCGCGGGACTCGGTCGCCACGGTCAGGGCGGCGATCGCGTCGGTGAGCGGCACCTCCTGGGCGGCGTGGGCGGTGGCGGGTGTCAGGACGGTGGTCAGCAGTACGGCGGCGCTGGTGACCGCGAGTGCGAGTCGCATGGAATCCCTTCAGTTGATTACCCTCGGTTATTTTCATCTGTACTTCGAGTGACCGCCGGGGGTGACACGCGACCTTCTCGCCCCTGATTTTGATAGTCCACTCTCAAAAACTGTTAAGGTAAGCCTCACCTATATGAGGAGTGGGTGGTATGGGGCGTGGGCGCACACGGGGACCGGGTCGGCCGTCCTCACTCGATGAGGAGGCGATCGCCGAGGCCGTCCTCGACGTCGGATTCCCCGATCTGACCTTCGCGGCGGTCGCCCGTCGCCTCGGCGTCGGGCAGGCGACGCTGTACCGGCACGCGGCCAACCGGGACGAACTCGTACGGCTCGGCCTGGATCTGGCGATCCGCCGTTGCGAGTGGCCGGGCCTGGACGGGCCGTGGCGCCCGATGCTGGAACGGTGGGCGGTCGCGTCGTGGCGCGCCTGGGAGCGGTATCCGGGCGCGGTCGTCGAGGTGACGCGCGGGGTGGTCCCACCCTCGATCGTCCTCCTCGCCGACCGTGTGGGCGCGGCGCTCATGAGCCACGGCTTCACGGCCCGCGACGCGGTCCTCGCGGTGGACCTGGTCTTCGACCTGGCGGCGGACAACCGGCGCGGCGTCGAGGCCCTCGACGCGTCCGTCCGGGGCGCGCCGGCCACGCGGCGGCGACTGGAGACCGACTGGCTGCGCACCCCGGAGCCGGAGCGGACCGACACCGACGACGCCCGACGCGCGTTGCGCGAGGAGATGGTCCGCGCGATCCGGGCGGAGCCCATCGAGTGGTTCCGAGGCAAACTGCGCGTCGTCCTCAGCGGCATCGAGAGCGAACTGGCCCCCACGTCCGAGGACGCGCCGCGCAGGGACGACGCGTCGTGACCGCCACCCCCGTCCCCCCGTCGAGTGGGCCTTTGCGCCCCCGGAAGCGAAGAAGGACACCATGACCGCGAACCGACCATCCCCCGCCCCGGACCAGGACGAACACGCGCCGCGACCGCAGATCCCCCTCCTCCTGGGCGCGGTGTTCCTCGCCTTCGTCGGGCAGATGACGCTGAACCCGATCATCGCCCCGCTCTCGCGCGAGGTCGGGCTCCAGGAGTGGCAGATCGGGGTGACGATCAGCGCCGCGGCGGCCATGCTCGTGGCCACCAGCCAGTTCTGGGGGCGCCGATCCCAGTCCTGGGGCCGCAAACCCGTGCTCGTCGCCGCGTTCGCGCTCGCGGCGGTCACGATGGCGCTGTTCGCCCTGACCGCGGTGCTCGGCATGGCCGGGGCCGTCACCGGCGGTGCGCTCTTCGCGCTGTTCGTCCTCTTCCGCGGTGTCGGGTTCGGCACGGCGATCGCGGCCGTCGTCCCGACCGCCCAGGCCTATGTCGCCGATGTCACGACCGACGAGGCGCTTCGGGTGAGAGGCATGGCGGGGGTCGGCGCCGCCCAGGGCATCGCCATGGTCGCGGGGTCCGCCCTCGGAGGAGCGCTGTCGGTCCTCGGACTGACCACCCCGCTCGTCGCCGTACCGGCCCTACTGGTTCTGGGGCTCGCGCTGATCGCCTTCCGGCTGCGCCGGGAACCGCGCACGGAGCTGGTCGAGCGGCCGGCCCGCGTCCGGCCCACCGACGCCCGTGTCTGGCCGTTCCTGCTGGCGGGGTTCGGTATGTTCACCTCCCTGGGGTTCATCCAGGTGATCACCGGATTCCTCGTCCAGGACCGGCTCGGCCTCGACGCGGAGACCACCGGCGCGGTCACCGGCGGCGCGCTCCTCGCCGCGGGGGTGGGCATGATCGTCGCGCAGGGAGGCATCGTGCCGCGCAGCGGCTGGAGCCCGCCGACGCTGCTGCGGGTCGGCTGCGGTATCGCCCTGGTCGGCTTCGCGCTGCTCATCCCCGACGCGGGGGCGGTCGCGCTCTTCGCGGCGATCCTGCTCATCGGGCTCGGCCTCGGTATCGCGATGCCGGGGTTCACCGCCGGTCCCACCCTGCTCGTCCGGCGCGAGGAGCAGGGCGGACTCGCCGGTCTCACGGGGGCCACGACGGGGCTCACCTTCGTCATCGCCCCGACCGCCGGTACGGCCCTCTACGGTGTGTGGGGGCCGCTGCCGGTCATCGTCGGAACCGTGATCATGGCCCTCGTCGCCGTCTTCGTGACGGCGCACCCCAGGTTCCGGCGGTTCGCGGCCGCCACGGTCGGGAGCGCCGAGGGGTGACCGTCGTGGCGAAGTCCTCCCGTCCCGTGCCGACCTCCTCCGGCGGGCTGACCGGCTGTTCCGGGATGGTGACACGGTGAGCGTCGACGACGTTGGACGCCCGTGCGCGACGCGCGGCGGCGCTCTCCCACGGCCTGAGGCCGGCCACACCCCCGACCGGGGGTCCCCACCACCGGGACCGGGCGGTCGTCCCCATCGTCGCGGCCACCGCGCGCGACTAGCGTGCCACGGGTGTTCGTACTCCGATCGTTCCCCGCCTTCGCGCACGGCGTCGCCGCGTTGGCCCTCGCCCTCCTGACCACCGCGGCGGACGTGCCCGGCGCGTCCGCCGACACCGCGTCCGCCGACACCCCGGCGGTGATCGACACCGTCATCCGGGAGCACATGCGCTCCAGGGGAGTCCCGGGCCTCGCGGTGGCCGTCACCCACGGCACGCAGACCGTGCACGCCGCGGGCTACGGCACCACTCCCTCGGGCCGACCCGTCACCGCCCACACGCCGATGGCCGTGGCCTCGGTGAGCAAATCCTTCACCGCGGCGGCCGTGTTGCGGTTGGTCGAGGCGGGCGAGGTGGGTCTCGACGAGCCCGTGGCCACCTACCTGCCCGAATTCGGGATGGCCGACCCGCGCGCCTCACGGATCACCGTGCGCCAGCTCCTCGACCAGACCTCCGGAATGTCCGACACCACGTTCCGCGCCTTCACCCGCGATCAACCCGACACCCTGCGCGAGGCGGTCGCCAGCATGCGCACCGGACGGCTGGCCGCCGACCCGGGGGAGCGGCACGAGTACCACAACCCCAACTTCCAGGTCGCCGCGCGGCTCGTCGAGGTCGTCTCCGGGCGGCCCTTCGCCGAAGAGCTCCGGACTCTCGTCTTCGACCCGCTCGACATGGCGGACAGCTCCACGATCGACACCGAACGCGACCTGCCGCCCAGCGCGCACGGACACCTCAGGATCCTCGGACGGCCGGTGGCGGTGCCCGAACCGCCCGCCTTCGGCAACGGCTCCGGCGGTGTGATCAGCTCCGCCGCGGACATGTCCGCCTGGCTGATCGCGCAGAACAACGGCGGAGTGGGGCCCAACGGAGGTCGGATCGGTACGCCCGAGAGCGTCACGTCGGCGCACACACCGTCACCGAACTCCGGCTCCTACGCACTCGGCTGGTCCGTCGGGGAGACCGCGTCGGGCTCGACGGTCGTCGCGCACGGCGGCGACCTGTTCACCTCAACCGCGTACCAGGCCCTGCTACCCGAGTCCGGGCACGGCCTCGCGGTCATGGCCAACACCGGCATGGCCCACGGGGACGCCCAGGCGATCGCCGGGGCACTCATCGCCGTACTGGAGGGGGAGGAGGCGCCGGCACCGGGCGCGGACACCGCGTCGCCGTGGCTCGACGCCGCGCTCCTCGCGCTGGCCGCGGGTGTCGTCGCGCTGGCCTGGCGCGGTGCGCGGCGTTCGGGTCGTTGGGCGCGGCGCTGGTCGGACAGGCCGCTCCGGACGGTGGTGCGGCTGTCGCCGTTCGCCCTGCCACCGTTGCTCCTGGCGGAGGTCCACCGCGTGGTCGGGTTCCTGTACCGGGGACGCGACGTGGCCTGGATCCAGGTGCCCTACCTGTACCCGGCCTTCGTCGTCCTGCTCGCCGCGGCCGCCCTGGGATGCGTCGTGGTCGTCACGGCGCGCGTCGTGGGTTTGACGCGGCAGCGCTGAGCGGGGACTCGAAGAAGGCGGGCGACCAGCGCACCCAGAACCGTTCGGGGCGCGCGGTGACGGGGCACGAATCCAGGACGCACTTCTGCTCACCGAAGAGGGACGGTAGAACGGAAGGTGTCGGACCACCACGACGCGCGGGCCCGCGTCGCGGGCCAAGGGGGTGACCACGATGACGTCCGGAATCGACGTCGAGGTGATCGAGACGTCCTCGCTGGGGGACCGCAGCTACCTGGCCACCGATGGCGAGGTCGCGCTGGTGGTCGATCCCCAACGCGACGTCGACCGCGTCATCGCCCTGGCCGGACGCCTCGGAGTGCGTATCACCCACGTGCTGGAGACCCACGTCCACAACGACTACGTCTCCGGAGGGCTGGAGTTGTCCAGGCTGACCGGCGCGACCTACGCGATGGCGGCCGCCGACGAGGTGCCCTTCCAGCGAATGCCGGTGGCCGACGGCGACCTGGTGGAGGTCTCGCCGCGCATGCGGGTGCGTGTCATCGCCACTCCCGGGCACACCTTCCACCACCTCTCCTACGCGTTGGAGGGACCCCAGGGGGCGGAAGGCGTGTTCACCGGCGGTTCGCTGCTGTTCGGCACCACGGGGCGCACCGACCTGCTGGGCCACGAGCACGCCGAGACCCTGGCCCGGCACCAGCACGCTTCCGCGCGCAAGCTCGCCGACCTGCTGCCCGAAGGGGCGCAGGTGTGGCCCACCCACGGCTTCGGCAGCTTCTGCTCGGCCGCCCAGGCCGAGGGGGACGCCTCCACCGTGGGACGCGAGAGGAAGATCAACCCGGCGCTGCGCCTGGCCGCCGAGGAGTTCGTCACCCAGACCCTGTCGGGACTGGACGCCTACCCCGCCTACTACGCCCACATGGGGGTGACCAACCTCGCGGGTCCCGAACCGGTGGACCTGCGCCCACCCGCCACCGCGGACCCGACGCAGCTGCGGCGGCGCCCGGAGGCGGGCGAGTGGGTCGTGGACCTGCGCAACCGCAAGGCCTACGTCCAGGCGTACCTGGCCGGTACCGTCAGCCTGGCCCTGGACGGCCCGATGGCCACCTGGCTGGGCTGGCTGATCGACTGGGGAGCGCCGCTCACCCTCCTCGGCGAGACCACCGGACAGGTCGCCCAAGCCCAGCGTGAACTGGTACGCATCGGCATCGACCGCGTCGCCGCCGCGGCCGCCGGTGCC
>NZ_ANBC01000684.1 GCF_000341125.1 Nocardiopsis lucentensis DSM 44048
ACCATGGACACCGCCGACTTCGCCGCCCTGGCCTCGGCCTTGGAGGGCGCGGTCCCCGACGGACTGCCCGCCCCCGTGACGGTGCTGGACGTGAGGCTGCGCAACGAGTGGGACGGCTCCCACGTCATCGGTGCCGTGCACATCCCGTTGCCCGAGTTGCCCCGGCGCCTCAGCGAGCTCGCGGAGGGGGCGGTGTGGGTCCACTGCGGCAGCGGCTAACGCGCGACCGCCGCGGCCTCGCTGCTGGCCCGCGTCGGCCGCCGTGTGGTGGGCGTGGACGACGACTTCGCCACCGCGGCCGACAAGGGCGTCCCCGTGAGCGGCCCCGGATAGCCTCCCGACCTGTTCGTCCGGGCCCCGGTGCGGCTGCCCGTCGGGGACCGCTTCGCCCTGTGGCGCCCGGTATCCGTCGCGGGATGCGGCCGGGCGGAGACGCTGACGGGCTCCGCGCGGGACGCCTTCGGCCGTGTCCCGCTGTCACGGCGGTTCAGGGGCACGTGGGCGTGAGGATTCCCCGAGCCGTGGAATAGGCGTCCCACAGGCTCCGACCCGTGTACCGGGCGCTCGCCAGATCGGCGATGTGACCGTCTCCGTTCACGGCGACGGTGTTCGTCAGGTGCCTGAACAGCGGAGCGTCGGACATCGAGTCCCCGTAGGCCACGCAGTGCTCCAGGTCCACGCCCCTGCGGCGGCGCGCCTCCTCGACGATCCCCACCTTGTCGTGCGGGGTGAGGATGTCCTCCGCGACGACGGGGGAGGTGAAGGGAGGGGCGGGGAAGCGTGAGGCGACCACCTCGTCGAAACCGAACCGGAGCAGCAGCCGCGCGTAGAAGTCGGGGGACATGCTCACCACCATCGAGTGGTGGCCGCGGGCGCGGATGTCGGCGCACACCCGTGGGATGTCCGTGAGGAAGGGGCTACTGACGAACGCGGACATCACGTCGCTCTCGGTGAGTCCGCTCCAGAGGCGGTGGATGCTCCGGGCGAACCCGCGGGTGTCGATCTCCTGGCGTCGGAAGCGCCGCTCCAGGTCCGTGAGTTGTGGCTCGCACCGGAGGATCCGTGCGATCTCCAGGCTGGCCGTCGTTCCCTTCAGCAGGGTGCCGTCCATGTCGAAGACGTGCAGGTACGTCATGGGTTTCCGTCCATGGCGATCGGGGTGTTCGGTACGGGTCCGGCCGACCGCGTTGAGAGGGTCGTCGTCCCGGCGGCCTTCTCCTGATTCCGGGACGAGGCGTTCACCGCGGCGGGCATGCCTTGGGAACGGTACCCGCGAGGAGGGCGGCGGTGAGGACTCGGGGCTCTCCCCTCATCGTGTCGGCGGCTCCGCTCACGGTCATCACGGGCGGGTGTACACAGCACGCGGTCGCCGACGCCTTCCCCGCGGCACCGGCGCCGGACCACCGGAGCCTCAGCCGAGTTCGGTCAGGTGGTCGGCGGCTTCCCCGCGCCACTCGATCATGAAAAGGGTGGCGTCGTCGCTGGTGCGCCCGCCCCGTTCCGCCTTCAGCGTGTGGGAGAGCCGACGCAGGTCCGCCCGCAGCCCATCCGACGGCTCCTTTCCGAGGCGGTCGATGCAGCGGATGAGGCGTTCCTCGCTGAACAGCTCCCCGTTGGCGAGGTGCTCCTCGATGATGCCGTCGGTGTAGCACAACACCCGGTCGCCTCTCCGGAGCGTGTGCTCTTTGAGTTGGGGCGCCTCGCCGTTGAAGCCGATGGGCAACGTGGTCGCGCTCTCCAGCTGCCGCACGACCCGGCCGCCGCGGATCAGCAGCGGCGCGGGATGGCCCGCGTTGACCAGCTCCAGCGCACCGGTGGCGATGTTGACGTGCATCAGCTGCGCCGTGACGAAGTGGTCGGGTCCGAACTGCCGGGAGATCGCGTCGTCCATGAACGTGTACTTCTCGGTCAAGCTGATGAACACGCGTCGGGCATGCCGGTAGGCGCCGATGGCGACCGTCGCCATCGCGGCGGCATCCAGGTCGTGGCCCATCGCGTCGATCACGGCCACGTGCAAGATGTCGTTGTTGAGCGCGTAGTCGAAACTGTCACCGGCCGCGTGGTAGGCGGGCTCCAGGATTCCGGCCACCTCGATCTGCGGCACGGACATGGTCAGCGGCGGCAGCAGGCCCCACTGGATCTCCGCGGACACGCTCATCGGTTCCCTGCGCCGGGCCAGGAAGAACTGGTCGGTGTAGGCGTTCTTGGTCACCAGCATGTCGGCGACCAGGTTGGCGAGCCTGCACAGCAGGCGCCGGTCGTCGTCGCCGACGGAGTCCAGGGTGAGGGCCATCACCCCCACCCCGTCGCTTCCGCCCAGCAGGGGGAGGTACACGCGGATGCCGCCACGGTCCTGCGGCACCTCGATGACCTCCACGCGCAGGAAGGCCCGGCTGGCGGGGGAACCGTCCATCGGCTCGGGCCGGCCCACGTGCAGCCCCTTGCCCGGAAGCGGCACCAGCAGCTCCTGCGCGTAGTCCTGGAGCAGGATGGAGACGTCACGACCGCCGACCTTGGCCACTTCCTCCGCGACCAGCGGGGCGATCAACCGGGGCGGTATCAGCCGCTCCCGGTCCAGCAGCAGTCCCAGCAGTCGCTCGCCGAAGCCTTCCGACCGCTCGACCTCATCCTCTGCCATGGTCCGCCTTCTTTCGCTTTCTCTCCTCGCCCGTATCCGGCTCGCCCTCCTGGTCGGCGTCCCTGTCGTGCCGGAGAGGCCACAGGGACTCGGCGGTGCACGGGGTCCCCTCGTCCACCCCTCACATCCTGCCTGTTCGACCACGCCCAGGCTGACCGCGGCACACCATCGGCACCGACCAGTGCCCTCCGGTTCACGACGGCTGCCGGGTTCCCGCTCCACGGCGGGCACGGCAAGGGGCTCGCCTCGGTTTCTCCGGGAGCGAGCCTTCGGGGCGGACCGGACGCTGTGTGGTGAGCCCGGCGGGACTCGAACCCGCGTCCACCGAAAGGGGAGGGGCCGGGCGGGTGGGCCCTCCTCAGTCCGTTCCGACCCGGGAGCGCCGGGCGTAGGCGCGGGCCGCCCGGGCGCGGTCGCCGCAGCGGGTCGAGCACCAGTGCCGGCGGCCGTGCCGGACCAGGTACCGGTTGCAGGGGGGCGAACCGCAGGCGGTCAGGCGTTGCGCGTCGGGGCCCGTCAGCAGGTCGGCGGCGTCGGCGGCCAGGGTCGCCAGGGCGTGGTCGACGATCCGGGTGGTGGGGTGGGTGGTGGCGCGGTAGGGGCCGTCCTTGTCGTCCCACAGCAGCAGCGGCGCGGTGGGGACACGGGTCAGCGCGTCGTTGACGGCGCTCAGCGCGGCGGGCAGCGCGGGCAGCCCTTCGGTACGCGAGGCGAACAGCGCCCGGATCTGTTCACGTAGCGAGCGCAACTGTGCCGCGCACATCTCCCGCATACCGGCGTCCACGGGGGCCAGGCCGCGCGCGGTCATCCACTGGTTCGTCGCCAAGGGAGTGCCCAGAAGGTCGGCGAAGCGCCCGCCCGGAAGCGCGATGACGGTGTTGGCGAGAGCGAGGGAGGAGTACCGCTCCTCACCCGGCGCCGGCGGTAGCTCGAGCTCGGTGGTGGTGAGGTCGTCCATGGATGTCATGGTACGACGTCCCGCCATCCATGAATCTCACGGTTGAACTTGTCATCAACCGTGAGGTTCACCTACGCTCTTATCACGGTTAACAACACATGCATCCGTGAGGAGATTCCGTCATGTCCTCGTCCACCACGACGACCGCCCACTTTCCCGTCCGCGTCTTCGGCGGCCCGACCGCCCTCTTCGAGTACGGCGGCCTGCGTTTCCTGACCGACCCGACCTTCGACGCCCCCGGCGACTACCCGACGCCCGGCGGCCCGACCCTCACCAAGACCGCGCCCGCCACGGGCGCCCCCGCCGACCTCGGCCGCGTGGACGCGGTGCTGCTCTCCCACGACGAGCACGCCGACAACCTCGACGTCTCCGGCCGCGCCCTGCTCGCCGACATCCCCCTCACCCTCACCACCACCGGCGGCGGCCAGCGCCTCGGGGCGAAGGCCACGGGCCTGGCGGACTGGGAATCGGTCGAACTGGACCGCCCCGGGGGCGGCGCGGTCACCGTGACCGCGGCCCCGGCCGTTCACGGTCCGGCTCCGCGGGAGGAGACCGAACCGATCACCGGGCAGGTCGTCGGCTTCATCCTGACCGGCGAGGGCCTGCCCACCGTCTACGTCAGCGGGGACAACGCCTCGATCGAGGCGGTCCGCGAGGTCGCCGAGCGCTTCGCTCCGATCGGTACCGCCATCATGTTCGCCGGTGCTCCCCGATCCCCCGTCCTCTTCGACGGCCAGCCCCTCGTCCTGGACAGCGCCCAGGCCGCCGAGGCGACCCGGATTCTCGACGCCGGCCGCGTGGTGCCCGTCCACTACGACAGCTGGACCCACTTCACCGAAGGTCGCACGGACCTCGAGGTCGCCTTCGAGAAGGCGGGGCTGGCCGACCGGCTGGACTGGGGCACCCGGGGCTGACCCCGCCGGACTGAAGGACCATCGTCGGTGACGAGCGGTTCGTTCCGACCCGCACCGCTCGTCACCGAGCCGCGCCGGCGGCGAACAGGATTCGGCTCCTTCACACGGCCGGCCCGACGACCGCGTCGGGGCCCATGCCGTCGAAGGGCAGGCGGCACCGTTCCGTGAGACCGCGCTCCCGCGGCCCTCGCCCCCTCCCTCGGGTGTCTTAGGATGAGTTCGTGGTCGTGCGGAGCGGGGGCCGCCATGGGGCATGAAGCCGGTCGACACGGTCCGTGGGCGCGACGTGGATCCGGATACCGGCCGAAGGAGGGTCCCACCGTCTCGACCTCCCCCGGCGGCCCCATGGCGGGCAACATCGGTACGGGGTGTCGCGAAGACGCCTCGCACCACGATGACCCGACCACCCTTCCTCTCACGTATCCGGGCAGGATTCCTGGCCGATCGGGTGTCCTCCTGGGTGACGACCACCTCCCGCTTCACCCCCGCCCGGGCAGGCCGGTAGACGACTGGGTCACGGATTTCGCGGGGGAGCGGGCCTCGCTGGCGAGCGTGCTGTCGCGGGTGGGTCGGGCCCCCGTGGCGGAGCGCCACCCCATGGTGGCGGTGGGGTCGAACGCCTCGCTCGCCCAGTTGCGACGCAAGTTTCTCGGCCGCTCCGAACCGCCGGTCATCCCGATGACGTGGGCCGACGTGGACGGCATCGCGCCGGGTGTGTCCGCGCACGTGAACCGGTCGGGCTACGTTCCGGCGGCTCCCGTGGAATCCCCCGGTCGGACCAGCCGCCTGTTCGTCCTGTGGCCGGACCAGGCGGAACTGGACGCCCTCGACGCCACCGAGCCCAACTACCGGCGACGGCTCATGCCGGTGCGGCGGTACCCCGTCACACTGGACTCCGGCACGCGGCTCCCGCCCTGCTCCGTCTATGTCGGCGGGCACGGCTGCCTGGTGGACGGGGAGGGACGGCCGCGTGGGCTGACCGATCAGTCGACACTGATCCGGGCCCTGCTCATGGAGTCGATGGAACTGCGCCGCGTGTGCGGCGCCACTCCCGAGTCGTTCGTGGAGCGGGTCCGGGACCCGGCTGTACGGGACGCGGTGCGCCGGCTCTTCCGCGCGGAGGGGCGGGTGGCCGCCCAGCCGGGGCTGCTCGGCCTTCCCGTTCCCTAGGGGCCGGGCGTCACCGCACCCGGGTACGGGACAGCCCGAAAAATTGACCCGTCGGACCGATTCCACGTGGCTGAGCGAACTCGCGAACCCATCTGCGGTCGTATGTGCGTTCCACTCGATGTCGCATTCTTCGCAAAATGCGCAAGGGTCGGTTCGATTGATTGGGGATGCCCAAAGTCCTGAAGGGTGCAATTTCCATCATAAGGATTGGTCCGCTGCGTCGGGCTTCACTGTTTCGGTTGTCTTTGAATTCAGATGAACGCCGAGTTGGTGTATGCCTCCCTTGCCTGTGTCGTCGCTTCGTGATCTGATTCCCGGTGGTCGGCCAACTGGGCCGGAGTCCATCGAATACCACGGTTTTCGATGGTGTTTTCGACGGTGTCTTGGTGTTCGGTTGATAAGCCCTTCCGAATGTCGCGGTAATGGGAAAGCGTCCCGCGGTGGACGTTCGAAACCTCGGTGAGGAGATCCCGCTTGTGAACGACCGAGCGCAACCGAGAACGGCGGAGGGCAGGCCCCCGGTCGGCGTGCCCTCAGCGCCGATCCACCCCGTGCCTCCGGAGCCCTCGGCCCAGGGTCCGGTGGCCGCCTGTCCCGGTGAGCGGGCGCTGTTCTGGAGTTCCCGGATCCCCCGGTCCGGGCGGGACCAGATGGCGAACTGGGCCGAAAAGGTGCTGGATGACCTGGAAAAGAAGAACCACTGGGAACAGGTGAACGATTTCCTCGGGGTGGTCGTGTCCAGCGGCATGGGTCCCGTTTTCTCCGTGTTCCGGCCGAAGCCGCGCGTTCGCCTGATGAATGGGCCGAAGGAGATCAGGTACTTCCTGACCCCGAAGAGCGGGGAGGGCCCGGCCCCTCGCGAACACGTCGGCGGCGCCACGTTCCCCACGTCCGGATCGCGGAACCCCACCCTGACGACGGTCGCTCCGGGCCGACGCCCGGCAGACCACCTGATCGAATCCGAGGAGGTCGCGGCGTGAACCCGGTTCCCCACCCTGTCCCCGGGGAAGTCGTACGGTTCGTCGATCTGAGCGTGCACCTGACCGGCTTCCCCGTGTTCGATCTGCACGCCACCGGCATGGCGGAAATGTACCTGGACACCGCGCGACAGCAGGTGGGCCGGTCCAGGTTCGACGAATTCCTGAAAGCGCTGCGGAAAGCGTGCGCCCCCCGCCTCGGCCCGGCCAAGCTCGAGCCCACCGACCGGGAGATCGCACGCGCCGTCACCTACCTCTGGTACACGGGCGCCTGGCCGCGCCTGGCCGTGGCCGCCCACGCCGACCTGCGCCGGGAGATGGCCAACCGGGAGTTCGTCGTCACGCCCAGCGCCTACACCGAGGGCCTGGTGTGGAGCACCTTCCACGGTCACCCCGCCGGAGCCAAACCGCCCGGGTACGGGACCTGGTCGATCGAGCCGGCCGCCCCGCCGTCGCTGGCCGAGATCGAACGGGAGTGCGGACTGGAACGGAAGGACGCGACCGACCACCCCACCGAGGAACACCGCCAGGACGAGCGGGCCGACGAGGCCGCGTTCGCCGCGCACCGGCTGCCCGGGCCCCGGGTGGCACGCGACGTGCCGCCGTCCGCCGTGCCCACGGCCCGGGCCCAGGAACCGGAAGGGAACCCCGCATGACCGCCGCAGCCACGGGCCCGGAAACGCGCCGGGACCACTACGACGCCGTCATCGTCGGCGCCGGTTGGTCCGGCAGCCTCATCGCCGGGAGACTCGGCGGGCAGGGGTGGCGTGTCCTGCTCCTGGAGGCGGGGGAGGGAGGTACCGAGAGCTGGTCCGGACACCTGGACTCGGTGAGCACCTACCGCTCCGCCGTGGCCAAGGTGCCCAACTCGGCCTACCGCCACAACACGGCCGCCCCCTCGCCCGACGTGCTCGACCTGTCCCCGAAGAAGGGTGGGGGGTACACCGCCGACGGTTACTTCGTCCAGGACGGCCCGCTTCCCTACCGGACCGACTACCTGCGCGCGCTCGGCGGTTCGGGGATGCACTGGCTCGGCGCCGTCCCGCGCATGCACGCCGACGACTTCGCCACGGGGACGACCTACGGATACGGCCGTGACTGGCCGCTCACCGCCAAGGACCTGGAGCCCTACTACGAGGAGGCGGAGCGGGAACTCGGCGTCGCCGGAGACGCCGCCGAGCAGAGGAAACTGGGCGTCGTCTCCGACCCCGACTACGTCTACCCCATGCACGCGATCCCGCGGAGCCACATCGACGAGCACTGCCGGCGGATCGACGGAGCCGAGATCACGGATCCGATGGAGGACACGCGCACGCTCCACGTGACCGGGATCCCCCAGGCGCGCAACAGCACACCCAACCCGGCCTACGACCGGAAGAAGGGATACCGGCCCAAGGGCGCCGTCGGACTGCCCAACTACGGTGAGCGCTGCGTGGGCAACGCGAGCTGTGTGCCCATCTGCCCCGCGCAGGCGAAGTCCTCTCCGCTGCGCGTCCAGGCCGACCTTCCGGAGAACGTCACCCTCCTCACCCGCAGGGTGGTCACCCGGGTCCTGCGCGGTCAGGACACGCGTGTACGCGGCGTGGAGTACCGGGCCTACAACGACCCGGCCTCGTCGGTCAGCGAGGCGCGCTCCGTGCGCGCCGACATCGTCGTCCTGGCGGGGCACGCCATCGAGAACGCCCGGCTGCTGCTGTTCTCGGAACTGGCGAAGACCAGCGACCAGGTCGGCAGGAACCTGATGGACCACCCGACGACGCTGGCCTGGGCGCTGGCCGAACGCTCCGTCGGCCCGTACCGCGGTCCCGGCCACACCTCGGGGTGGGAGGATTTCCGTTTCCACGGTAAGCGCGGGGAACGCGCACCGTTTCGCATCGAGATCAGCAACTGGGGCTGGTCGTGGGCGACCGGTGCGCCGATGAGCAACGTCACCTCCGCGCTGGGGCTGGGCGGAGACGCCGGCGGAACCGTGAAACCCGACGGGCTCCTCGGCCCCGACCTGAGGCGGAAGCTCGGCGATGACATCGGGCGCCAGCTCCAGCTCCAGATCGCGGTCGAACAGTCCGCGAACCCGAAGAACCGGGTCACGATCGACCCCAGCCGCCACCGCGACGCCCTGGGCAACCCGCGGCCGATCCTCACCTACGACCTGGACCCGCATACCCGCGACGGTGTGTACGCGGCCTACCGGGTCTCGGAGAAGATCTTCGCCGCACTCGAGGCGACACCGTACACCGACCACAAGCCGGTCCACGGTGTCCCGCAGCTCGGCCACTTCCGCCACAGGGAGACGGACCTGACCTACCAGGGCGCCGGGCACGGGGCGGGCACGCACATCATGGGCGAGCACGCGAACGACTCCGTGGTCGACTCCTACCAGCGCACCCACGACCACCCGAACCTCTACGCCGTGGGCTGCGGCAGCATGCCCTCGATCGGCACCAGCAACCCGACCCTGACCATGTCCGCCCTGGCCCTGCGTAGCGCCGAGCAGATCCACCGGGATCTGGCCGCACTGAACCAGCCGGTCGTCGTGCGGTCCGCGGCCGGGGAGAAGGAGAAGGCATGATCTTCGCGGAGAAGGTGCACGACGCCGGATTCGAGATCCCGAAGACACTCGAGAAACTGCGGGAGTACCTGCAGGCGGCGCTGGAGGTGGAACACCTGACCATCCCCGTCTACATGACCGGGATGTACACCATCCGCCCCGGCACCAACCGCACGGCCTACTACGCCATCCGCAGCGTGCTCCTGGAGGAGATGCTGCACATGACCCTGGCCGCCAACCTGCTCAACGCGGTCGGGGGGAAGCCTCAGGTCGAGCACCCGAACTTCGTCAAGGAGTATCCGGTGAAGCTGCCGTTGAGCAGCGAGAAGCTCCCGATGATCGGTCTGCGCCACTTCTCCGAGGAGGCGTTGAGGACCTTCCTGACCATCGAGACGCCGCGATCGATCAGCACCGGGGTGCGCGAGGGCTCCGGCTGGACCTCCATCGGCCAGTTCTACGAGGCCATCCGCCAGGGGCTCGTCAACCTGGTCAAGGAGAAGGGCGAGCACGAGGTGTTCAAGGGTACCCCCGATCTGCAGGTGGGGCCGGAGGACTTCTACAACTCCGGAGGCGAGGTGTTCGCCGTCAAGGACTTGGAGTCCGCGCAGACCGCGATCAGGGTGATCAGCGAACAGGGCGAGGGCGTGCACGACTCGATCTGGGACAGCGACGACCAGATCTTCGGTGAGGAGCGCCAGCTCGCCCACTACTTCCGGTTCAACGAGATCTACACCGGTCGTTGTTACAGCCCCTACGACTCCCCGAAGCGGCCGCCGAGCGGGCCGCTGGTGGACGTCAGCTGGAACGACGCCTATCCGATCAACGGCGACTCCAAGGTCGCCGACTACAAGGAACACCAGGCCACGAGCGCGGTCTACGACAAGGCCGTCGAGTTCAACACGGTCTACGCGACCCTGCTCAGCTGTCTCCACCAGGCGTTCAACGGCCAGTCGCGCACGATGGGGCTGGCCGTGCCCACCATGTTGGAGCTGCGCGACCGGGCCGAACAGCTGT
Source organism: Nocardiopsis lucentensis DSM 44048 (assembly GCF_000341125.1). GTDB lineage: Bacteria > Actinomycetota > Actinomycetes > Streptosporangiales > Streptosporangiaceae > Nocardiopsis > Nocardiopsis lucentensis. The sequence continues at coordinate 10,220 of NZ_ANBC01000684.1, forward strand.
ACCGCAACCCGCACCCCGATCCCGAGCTGGCCGAGAAGGGCTGCTTCGCCAGCGCCACCTTCGAGATCACCGCGAAGGACCTGGAGCAGGCGAGAGAACGGGTGGACCGGCTCGTCGACGCCGCCCACCTGGAGAACGACGAGCCGATCGACCTGTCCGGTATCACCGCTGAGTCAAGGGAGCAGTTCGCATGAGCACGACCGCACCGAACGGGGTCCTGCCTCCGATCCCGGAGGGCTTCGCCCTGCCCTTCTACTACGGGACGTTCACCAACCTCGGCGTCGACTACCTCGTCCCCGAGGACAGGGCCGCGCTCCTGCTGAAGGAGTGCGCGCCGCACGCGGAGCTCTCGGTCGCGACGTTCGACGGCAAGGCGTGTCTGTCGTTCAACTACCAGATGTACTTCGCCCAGTTCGCCCACGGGGGCTCGGTCATCCAGGAGATCGAACTGAACATCGTCTCCTACCCCACCGTGGCGCGTCAGCGCGTGCCGGAACTGACCTACAAGCAGTACGCCTTCGGCGAGGACCAGACACGCGACCTGGGGTTCTGCCGTCACCGCGTCGCCTGTGACTCGCCCTTGGCCATCGAGGCGGGCGAGAAGCTGTTCGGTGAACCCAAGTTCAGGGCCGACTTCGAGGTCCCCCTGCCGGTGCCCAACGCGAACCCGACCACGGCCCCGGGCCCGTCGACGGGCGGGGAGACCGTGGTGGCCGACACGTGGAAGGTGGCGTGTGTGAAGCACAGGCACGGGGAGGACGGGGCGGGCGGCGACCCGCACTTCTCGTTCACCGCGGACCTGAGGAACATCAGGGCCGAAACGGTCAGCACGGCCCCGTTCACCGAGTACGGCTCGAGGGAGCGGGGCGAGTCGGTCAGGGCGCTGGCCGCGCCGTTGAACGTGTTCCAGCCCTACCAGTGGTACGACCTGGCCAAGGCGGAGAAGAGGGTGGCCCTGAAGCTGGGGGAGGTTCCGGACGCGCGGATCAAGAGGTTCGTCGAGGCGATCGGGACGGTGGAGCCGGTCGGCGCCTGGCTCCACCAGTCACCGCCGGTGGCGGCGCAGAACAGGCCGTACTACCTGCCCGGGGAGTGAGTGCGGCGTCGGCCTGAGGCCGCGGACGGGGCACCGGGACCGACCCCGTCAATCACCGCCGCCCGGAGCCGCCCGCTCCGCCCGGGGTGAGCCCGCCGACCTCCTCGACGGCGAACTCCTCGGCGTTCCCGTAGTTGCGGGCCGACCGGATCACCCCGTCCGCCGTCTGCTCGAACGCCTCGACCAGCGTGGCCCCGAACTCGTCCAGCAGGTCGAGCATCGGTGTGAGGTTCGCGCGGACGGACTCGGTGGTCTCGTCCGTGCCCGCACCCCACAGCGGCCCCAGGGCCTCGCGCTGGGACCGCAGGCGCGCGAACGACTCGCGCAGGAGGCGGGAGGGCTCGCGCAGCTCCTCCCCGGCCCGGCTCAGCTCCTCCGGGTCGACGCCCAGTCGGTCGTCGTAGGTCGGCATCGGTCGTCTCCCTCTCGCGGTGGGGTCGGTGTGGCCCCGGTCGGAGCCGGTCACGGGGTCGGCGCGGTTCGCGGCGCCGTCAGGTTCTGGACGAAGTCCTGGATGAGCTGGTCCTGTCGGCTCGGCGCCGGCGCCGGCGCCGGCGCCGGGTCCGGGTCCGGCGCC